>NZ_ANPF01000045.1:0-48373 GCF_000328325.1 Halobacillus sp. BAB-2008
GCAATACTAATGCTTTTATCTTTTCTAGGCTGGTGTGTACTTCTGAAAGCACGATGTGAGGATGCTGGATGGTTTGAACGAGAGCGTACAGGCTTCGCTTTCGTTCTTCCAATCTCTGTTTCCCCCCTGTCAAATGATCAAATGCGACAAATGTACACGGCCTTTCCCGGGAGGCCCTGGCTATTACAGCTTCCTTCTTTAACCGTCCTCTCGTCTGCAAGCGAGAGAAGTTTGTCTGCCACCGTGTGTTACGGATGACGAGTTCCCCGTCAATCGTGAAGGGGAGCGAGTCGGCTGGGGGGACAAATCCGCATATTTCCGGGAAGCGGCCACTCAAGTCCTTGCCGTTTCTACTCCATAGCTTTATCCCGTCCTCCGAAGCATGGAGGAGACAGCGGAAGCCGTCATACTTCACTTCATAAATCCAATCCGGTCCGGTCGGCAAATCTTCTGCAGCAGTCAATAGCATCGGTTTCAAAGACACCCGCTCCTTTTTTATATGCTGCTTAGTTTACCCACAGCCGGCGAACATATTTTACCGACCTGTCGTGAATGCTAGGAGAAAAAGGAGTCGAGAACTATGCATACGATGTGGAAAGGAACCATCAGCTTCGGTCTCGTCAATATTCCGATCAAGCTTCATGCAGCGACGGAGAACAAGGATATTAAGCTAAGGCAGCTTCACAAAGAATGTAAGACACCGGTGGAATACAAAAAACGCTGTCCGGTATGTGAAGAGGAAATCAGCCAGGAAGAAATTGTGAAAGCCTATGAATATGCCAAGAACAAATTCGTGGTGCTGGATGAAGAGGATTTGGAACAGCTGAAGAAGGAGCAGGAGGATAAGGCGGTCGAAATCCTCGACTTCGTCAAGTTGGAGGAAATCGATCCGATTTATTTTGAACGAAGCTATTTTATATCGCCCAATGAAGGGGGATCGAAAGCATACGGGTTGTTACGCCAAGCTCTGTCCGATACGGGGAAAATAGGTGTAGCAAAAATTATTATTCGATCCAAGGAACAGTTGGCGGTTGTTCGTGTTTATGAAAATACATTGCTCATGGAAACGATCCATTTCCCGGACGAAGTAAGAAACGTACAG
The DNA here is from genome assembly GCF_000328325.1 of Halobacillus sp. BAB-2008. Lineage (NCBI taxonomy): Bacteria > Bacillati > Bacillota > Bacilli > Caryophanales > Bacillaceae > Halobacillus > Halobacillus sp. BAB-2008. The sequence goes on from NZ_ANPF01000045.1 coordinate 1,103, forward strand.
GATGTCCCGAATGTGCCGGCAGAGGCGGATTTAGGAAAGAAAGAGCTTAGTACCGCAGTGACATTGATCGATCAATTGACCGAAACATTTGATCCGGGAAAATATACGGACGAATACCGAACCGCGTTGATGGACTTGATTGAGGCGAAGAAGAACAACGAAGAGGTTACGACGGCAGCAGACAAACAAAAACCGGACAATGTCACCGATTTGATGGAAGCTCTGGAGAAATCGTTGGAGCGGACCAAAGGCGCGAAGAAGAAAAAAACAACGAAACGAAAAACGACTACCTCCACTAAGAAGAAGACGTCATAATCCCTTATGTGACAAGGGTTTGTCGAACGTTTTGACTGTATTATTAAGAGGCGTTGTAGTATAATATATAGTAGATACAAGTGGTTCGGAGGGGAAAGAATGAGTGTTCGGACAGAAGAACAGGCAGAGCATTTGATGCGTTCTGCGAAAGCGTCCATGGCTATTGAAGGGTTCAGCTTGAATAAGAAGCAGGAATCATTAGTTAAGAAGTGTCTTACAGGAGCCATATCCCATAAAGAATTCGTCAAGCGGGCTTTGGAATTGTCCCGCCATGCCTAGTTCCAGGTATGGGGGTGAATCCTCCCGCTATTGTTATGCAGGGACTGATGTGCTGATTAATCACTATGACCTTATGGACGACAAGCAGCTGGAATATATGGAGGCGATCCTTGCCACCCAGCGTTTGTCGGAACTGCAGGAAAAGCCTGTGGAAGGGGACTTCGACCTCAGACATTTGCAGCGTATTCACGCCCGTTTATTTTCCGATCTTTATCCTTTTGCGGGCAATATCAGGACAGAGAATATTACGAAGGACGGGTTTTCTTTTGCGCAGGCCCGCTTCATTCAGGAAGCTTCTGTCCCGATCTTTGATTCTCTAATGAAGGAAGAGTGGGCAGGGATGGACAAAGAGGACTTAGCACGGAAACTGGCTCACTATATGGCGGAGTTGAACGTCCTTCATCCGTTTCGGGAAGGAAATGGTCGGAGCTTGCGTGAGTTCATCCGCACAATCGCCTTGGAAGCCGGCTACCATCTGGATTGGTCCTGTGTACCGAAAGAGGAGGTCTTTCAGGCGAGCATCGATTCAGTCAAGGATATCAGCAGTCTTTATTCGGTTATCCAAGCGTCGCTTGTTCCACTTGCCAAATGAGCAAAAGCCGGGGGAATCCCCGGCTTTTTATTCATCTTCTACAAGCACTTCCTTCTCCGGTCCTTCGTTTTCCTTAAGAACAATCTGCCACTGGTCATCGTCTTCATCAAATAGAATTTCCGCCACGGCAACAATTTTGTCATCTTCTACATCGGTTAGAGCGGAAGCCAAGGCTTCGGAGGTCGTCAATCGGGCCCCTTCTACTTCACTCATCTCCACTTCGGAAACCTTATCGGCAGGTGCTTGTTCTGGAAAACTTTCTTTAATGGGGCCGTCTGTCCAAACATCTACATACTTACCTGTCCATTCGTTGTCCGGAGCTTCAGACACCCACATCGCCCGCCCTTTGTCTTCTGACTCTGTAGTTGGAGTGACGACAAGGATACTGGATCCTTCCTGTTCCATCACATAACCGCTGATTTCTGCTTGCTCCGGAGGCGCCTCTGCTTCCGTTTCCTCATAATCCGAGCCGGCTGGTGCAGAACTGCACCCCGCCAAAAGAATCAAACAAGCGGCCCCCATCATTGTCCAGATGTTTCTCATTGTCATTCTCCTCTCTAATACAGATATTATTCAGAATATTGCACATGACAGAAGATACGAACTTTGTTATCATAAGATTCAACCAAGCAAATAGTACGATTCAACTACTAGGGGGGCCTTGTTACAGGCTGAGAGGAAAGCGTAAAGCTTTTCGACTCTTATGAACCTGATCTGGTTAATACCAGCGGAGGGAAGTAGTCAGACGAACGAATAGTTATTCATCGACTGTCTATGATCCGAGTCAGGTCCTCTCCAGGACCTGGCTTTTTTATTTTCCTATGGAAGGGGGGAATGTATTGAACCGTACACGTTTATTGACTATTATGGCACTGTTTGTTGCCATTGGAACATTCGGAGCACAGCTGCTCTGGTTTCCGGCAGGCATCGCGAAGGCATATCCTGTCCAACATGCGGTAAATGTCATGGCTGCTGTGATGCTTGGACCGCTGCCTGCTGCTGCCATTGCTTTCTGCATCGGCCTGCTGCGATTTCTTTTAGGGCTAGGAACACTGTTGGCTTTTCCTGGTGGAATGGTCGGAGCATTATTTGCTGGTTTGTTTTATCGGATATACAAACGGAAAGGGGCAGCTGTAGTCGGCGAGGTGATTGGAACTGGAATCATTGGAGCATTACTCGCCGTTCCACTGGCTGGATTCGTCATGGGCAGTGCGGCCGGAGCGTTTGCCTTTGTTCCTTCTTTCTTCATCAGCAGTCTGTCAGGAGCTGCCATCGGCTGGTTTGTGCTGTCACGTATCAAAGCAGAACAACTTCTATTACAACCATAATACACGGAAACTGCTAGGGGCGCGAATTATCGCTGAGATAAGGATTATCCTTTGTCCCTCAACACCTGATCTGGTTCGTACCAGCGTAGGGAAGTAGTCTGGACCTCTGCAATCCTCTAGTAGCTTCCGAATAACCCAGGGAGGCACCACTATGTCATTCTCCACTCAATTAAGAAAAGAAAATCAGGACGTGTTTGAAGCTATTTTTCACCATCCATTTGTTGAAGGTCTCGGAAAAGGAGAACTTCCGAAAGAAGCTGTCGCTCATTATGTGAAAGCGGACTTTGAATATTTGAATGCATTTATGCATGTGTACGGCATTGCTGTTTCCAAATCACCAAAAAGAGAAGATATTGAGCTCTTCAATGACCAGATCAACTTTGTGCTCCACAGTGAAGTGCATCCCCATAACAACCTGTGCCGATATATCGGTAAAGAATATGAGGAACTGCAGGGTTACCCGCTGCCACCGACAGCGGACCACTATATTAAACATATGCTCTACCATGCGCATATGGGCAGTATTGGAGAAATTATTGCCGCCTTACTTCCATGCCCCTGGACATATCTCGAAATCGGTAAAGAACTAACGAAAGCCTATCAACCGGACGAAAATCATCCGTTCTTTGATTGGATCGATTTCTATGCAGAGGAAGAAATAGGCGGATTGACAGGACAGCTTTGTGAGAAGCTTGATGCCTATGCAGAGCAAGCTTCAGACGAGGAGAAGAATAAGATGCGTGAAGCTTTCCGAAAGAGCTGCCAGCTGGAATTATCCTTCTGGGAAATGGCCTATACCGTCGAGGAATGGCCCGTAGCTGAGGGGGTTTACCGATGAACCGAGTGAAGTGTGCTCTTACCATCGCCGGAACGGATCCAAGCGGCGGTGCGGGTATCCAGGCGGATTTAAAGACGTTTCAAGAGCTTCAAAGTTATGGGATGAGCGTCGTCACTTCGGTAGTCGCTCAGAATACGACCGGCGTATCTGCGGTTCATCATCTTCCGGTCACGATGCTGAAGCAGCAGCTCTATGCAGTATCAGACGATATGCCGATCGATGCACTGAAAACGGGTATGGTGGCAACTATCGATATGATGGAGGTCCTTAAACAATGGCTGAAGGAAACAGAGGCTGCATACGTCATGGACCCTGTGATGGTAGCAACGAGCGGCGATCCTTTAATTGAGGAAAAGGCGAGGGATTATCTCAGGAAAGAGCTTGTTCCTTTAACAACGCTCGTAACACCGAACATACCGGAAGCGGAGTATTTGACCGGTAAGGCGATAGAGACGGAAGAAGCTATGAAAAAGGCAGCGGAAGAACTTGTCGAGGTTTATGGAGCTGGTGCAGCACTTGTCAAAGGAGGTCATCTGAGAGGTCATGCGGTCGATTATTTATATGATGGAAACGAGATGACCGTTTTGGAAGCAGAGCGAATCGATACGAATAACACCCATGGCACCGGTTGTACGTATTCGGCTGCGATCACGGCATACTTAAGCCGGGGCGATACGTTGAAAGAAGCCGTCCGTAAAAGTAAGTACTTTGTTACCGAAGCCATTCGTTACTCCTTTGACCTGGGAGCAGGAAGCGGACCCACCAATCATTTTGCCACCAGGAAGGAGACGATGAAAGGATGAACACCATCATAGAAAAAGTAAGAGAAAAGCGGCCGCTGATTCATCACATCACGAACCAAGTGGTCGTCCATTTCACAGCGAACGGTGCGCTTGCTTTCGGGTCTTCGCCAATCATGGCAGCCGCCCATCAGGAAGCGGCGGACGTAGCGATGTTGGCAGACGGGGTGTTGTTGAATATCGGAACATTGAATGATTACCAGGTGGAATCCATGATCTTGGCAGGAAGAGCCGCTAATGAGAAAGGTATTCCTGTCGTTCTCGATCCCGTCGGGGTAGGGGCGACCAAGTATCGTTATGAAGCATTTCAACGCATCGTAAAGGAGGTTCAACCGACGGTCATCAAAGGAAATGCAGGAGAGCTGGCTCGGCTGGTTGATATAGAAGTGGAGACGAAGGGAGTCGATTCTGTCGGGGAAGGGAATACCGGGGAAATTGTTCAAGCGGTTGCTGAAGCGTTCCGAACAGCGGTCGTCTGCACAGGTGCCGTTGACCGCTTTTGTGCAGATGGAAAAAGCGGTCGGAACGAGAGCGGTCATCCGCTGCTTGGCCGCGTCACCGGTTCCGGCTGTCTCCTGGGTTCCATTCTCGCCGCTGTTCTTAGTGTCGATGGCGGAGTGTACGAGAAACTGGAAACGGCGTTGAAGCATTACGGTCGTGCAGCGGAGCAGGCCGCTTCTCTCCCATCTGTTCAGGGCCCTGGAACATTCCTGCCGCATTTCCTTGATGCACTCAGCCGGGATCTGGAGGAAGGCATATGACACTTTCTCATCGTCTGCGGAAGTATTTAGTCATGGGTAGCCAAGACTGTGTAAAAGATCCTTTGGAAACGCTGTCTGAAGCTGTTTCCGGCGGAATCACGGCTTTTCAATTCCGGGAAAAGGGGGATGGTTCTATGGAGTGGGAAGATAAAGTCGAACTCGGGCGTGCTTTGAAGCGGGTATGTGATGCAAACAACGTCTTATTTGTCGTCAATGATGACATCCGACTGTTCGAAGTTTTGGAGGCCGAGGCCATTCATGTGGGGCAGGAAGATGCTCAGGTAGAGAGTATCCGGGCGGCATACCCTGACGCTGTGATCGGCCTATCTTTGTCCGATAGGAATCACCTGGAACAAAGCCCTCTTCATCTAGTCGATTATGTTGGTGCCGGGCCGATTTTTCCTACTTCCACGAAGCGTGATGCTAATCCAGTTACGGGTCCGGAGTTTATTCGTGATATACGGATGACTCATCCCGAATTACCAGTCGTCGGTATCGGGGGCATTGATGAGCATAATGCGCATCTTGTCATGGAGGCAGGGGCGGCCGGCGTCGCTGTCGTATCGGCCGTGACGAAAGCCGCGGACATTGAACGAGCGGTTCAGTCATTATAAAAACAAAAGGAGTTCCGGCAAACATTGCCGGAACTCCTTTTTTTAAAAGTCTGTGTAACACTTAAAGCCGTTAACACATCCATTACGGGACGTCATGCCCCATTGAACTTTGCAGGATATCAAACCACTGATCGCGGTTTAATTGGTAATCGAGCGCGCGGACAGCTTGGAGAACCCGCTCCTTCTTGCCGGAACCGATAATCGGCATAATGGAGGCCGGGTGGGCCAGCAGCCAGGCATAAAGCACTTGATCGATACCATCCGCTCCGATTTCATCCTTCACCCTATGTAAGCTGTCGCGCAGGCGCACGGCTTTCTCGTCATTGGAGTGGAAAATATCTCCACCGCCCAAAGGAGACCACGCCATTGGTGCCGTACGTTTCTCCTGGCATACATTCAGCGTACCGTCCTGGAAATTTTCAAGCTGTATGGCGGAGAGCTCCAGTTGGTTGGTCACTAATGAGAAATCCAAATAGGATTGAAGCATAGTCCATTGGTGATTTTTAAAATTGGACACACCAAAATGCCGGACTTTGCCTTCCTTTTTCAATTGAGTGAAAGCGGCCGCCACTTCCTCCCCGTCCATGAAAGGATCCGGGCGGTGAATAAGCAAAGTGTCGATATAATTGGTTTGGAGGTTGGTCAACGAATGATCTACAGAGGTGAGTATATGCTCCCGGCTTGTATTGTAATGGTGTGATTTATGCTCAGGCCGGTTTTTGGAAGGAAGGACGATGCCGCATTTCGTCACGATCTCCATTTTTTCTCGTAAAGAAGGTTTTAGAGCCAAAGCTTCCCCGAATAAAGCCTCACACGTGTAACTTCCGTAAATATCTGCATGATCGAAAGTTGTGATGCCGAGATCAAGGTTATATTCCATTAACTCCAATGTTTCTTCCTTCGTCTGCTTCCAGTCTGCCAGCCTCCAAAGGCCGTGGATGAGTCTTGAGTAAGACATGTCTTCCGTAATAGATACGCGTTGCATATTTGTTCCGCCTCTCGTTATGGTTTTGGTTCTATGCTATATCCTACCATGAAGCATTTAAAACAGTGTGGATAACGCTTCCTTTCCGGTTTCAATTCATCTTGTCGGGGTACAAAGAGGCTAAGGAGGAGATATTAGTGGCTCAATATTTTGCGAATCAGAATCAGCAGGCAGACGGCGGACATGAGGTGCATGTCGAAGGTTGTAATTTCATGCCTTTCGAGAAGAACCTGCTTGCTTTAGGCGGACATAGCGAGTGCAGCAGTGCACTCGAGGAAGCGCGAAATACATTTGATAAGGTCAATGGCTGTCAACATTGTTGTCCGGATTGTCATATGTAAGGGAAAAGGGAGCGGAATTCCGCTCTTTTTTTATTTGGGATGGAACATCTTCTCATGGATAAGTTTTGATTGGGCGTACATAGTAAAACTGATGAAATTCCTGAGGAGGATAAAGAAACATGCCTAAACATTTATGGTACACAGCATTTGCCGTCATGATGCTCATCATGCTTGCGGCTTGTAATACAACAGATCAATCTGCACGGGAAAGACAGCAGAATAATTTAAATGAGGTCAGTTTTGATCCTGCAGACCGTGGGACGCAGGATCGCGGAAGTTATGGGCAGTATGAGAACGGACAGAATCGTTTTGACGCGAACATTCCTTTCGAAGGGATGAACCCGAATGGTACAGCGCAGGATCCATACTTATTTGAACAAAAAGACGGTCAGGATCAGTCTGCCGCACCAGAAGGGGATTTTCAACAGAAGGTCCTGGATCTTACAAATGAAGCTAGAGAAAAACAAGGACTTCAGCCTTTGAAGAATAGTAATGAGGTGGAAGATGTAGCCCAGGATAAATCCGAAGATATGGCAGAAAACAATTACTTCTCTCATACATCACCGAAGTATGGAAGTCCGTTTGAAATGTTGAAAGAGTATGGGGTCGATTATAAAAAGGCCTCTGAAAACATAGCGGCAGGACAAAGCACACCGGATGAGGTTGTCAAAGGATGGTTGAACAGTCCCGGACACCGCAAGAACATAATGGATAAGAACATGACCCATGTAGGAGTCGGATTTTCCGAAGACGGAAACCAATGGGTACAGATGTTTATTCGGAAATAGTCAGACGGGTGCCTTAGCGGGCGCCCTGTCTTACATAATTCAAGAACAGGGGATGTATAAGGTGAAAGTTATATCGATATTGACTGCGCTGTTTCTCGTCTTGTCCTTTCCGCTTACCGCCGGAGCTTTTCAAGATAAAAGAATGGTCGCGATAGGAGACTCCATTCCGTTTGGATACAACCTGGTAGAAGGGAACTTAAATCCTCCTAAGCAATCGTTCCCATCCCTTATTGGTACGGAGCGTGATATGGAGGTCATCAACTTAAGCATCCCTGGTCTTACATCGGAAGAACTGCTTCAGGCCGTCCGTTCTAATGATATATTTCGTGAAGCGCTTCATGACGCCGACTATGTCGTCCTCTATATTGGAGGGAATGACCTGCTGAATATTCTTAAGAAAAATGGTGGCTTGAAGGGTTTGAAGATGGAGGAGGCGGCGCCGATTATCAGAGACCTTATCTACAATGTTTATTCAACTATATTAGAAATCGATCAACTGACTGGCGGGAAGATTCTCGTCTACAATATCTATAACCCTTATCCGGCAGCAGGGGAGAAACTTTCGACACCATTATCCTATATCAATCAGCAGTATGCATCTGTCATTAAACTGCTCCAGCATTTCGCTTCTGTGAAGTTGATCGATGCCCATAAGGCTTTTGAGGGAAAGCCGAAGCTGATCATCGAAGGAGACGTCCACCCGACGACAGAAGGCCAGGAAATCCTTGCTGAAATTGGTCTGAAGCACATCGACTGAAATTTCCATCAGGTAGGTCTTTTCATTGGTGTGTTGTATAATAGTGCTACATTAACGAATGGGGTGTTAGGATGATCAGGTTCGCAGTGATCGGAACAAATACGATTACAGAGAAGTGGATAGAGGCGGCCCGTCAGCATAAAGAGGTAGAACTGACAGCCGTCTATTCCAGGACGGAAAGCCGTGCCAAAGCATTTGCGGAGAATTATGGAGTTTTCCAAACGTACACAAACATCCATGCACTGGCTGAAAGTGATAAAGTGGATGCTGTATATATTGCCAGTCCAAATGCCTTTCATGCCCGACAGGCTGTTGAGCTTATGAAGGCTGGGAAGCATGTTCTGTGTGAGAAGCCGATGGCGTCCAATCAACAGGAGATCGCATCGATGATTCAAGTGGCAAAGGAGAATGGTGTCGTCCTTATGGAAGCTGTCAAATCCACAATGATGCCCGGTTTTCTTGCTGTTCAGGAGAATTTACATAAGATTGGAAAGGTCAGAAGGTACGTAGGTGTTTTCTGCAAATATTCTTCCCGTTATGATGCTTACAGAGAAGGGGAAGTATTAAATGCTTTCCAACCTTCTCTATCCAACGGTTCTCTGATGGATCTCGGTATTTATGGGATTTATCCGATGGTCACCCTGTTCGGGGCTCCGGAGGAAGTAAAGGCAAACGGGGTGATGCTTGAATCCGGCGTGGATGGAGAAGGTACCGTCTTAGCCCGATATAAGGATATGGAAGGTGTCGTCATGCATTCGAAAATCATCAATGCGTATGCACCGTCGGAAATTCAGGGAGAAGAAGGTACCATAGTCATTTCTAATATTTCAGAACCGAAGGACATACAGATTAGATACAGAGATGGAAGCGTGGAGGAGTTGGAAGTGGAAGAAAAGGAGTTTCTTCCTATGTATTATGAGACCGAAGCATTCGTTTCTCTTCTTAAAGGTGAGAAAAATCATGCTGGAAATAATTCATTGACACATACTTTGATCGCAGCGAAGGTAATGGAAGAAGCCCGTAGACAAATCGGCCTTACTTATCCGGCAGATCGTTCGTTTTGATCCATTCCGAAGAGGCCTCTTCACTCGTTCAAGGGCCTCTTCTTCTTTCAGCAGCTGTTATCCTTCTTATGTTGTATTTCACCGGTAATGTCCTTATCTGACAGACTTATTTGATTATGTATAAGCCCCCAGCGGTTCATACTTTCCAAAAACGTGGATGTCGTTTTCCCATAAGGAGTGATGCGGTATTCCACTTTGGGAGGGACGGTTCCATAATCGATTCGCTCGATTAAACCGTCATCAATCAGCATCTTTAATTCCCTGGTAAGGATTCGGGAGGAGATGTTCCCCTCTATAGAGCGGCGTAACTCGTTGAATCGGATTGAATCAATATGCAGCAGCTGCCAAAGGATCAGTCCTTTCCATTTGCCGCAGACAATATCAAGGGTGACATCGATCCCGGTGGTTTTCCCTGTCACTCCATCCACCTCGTTCTTTTATTTTTTTGTTTTTTGTTTCTCCATCGCTTTTTCATAACCTTCCATGATGCCTTGAGCATAAACCTTGTTCAGAACAGCCATGGTTTGAGGAATGACCTGGTCTTCGTTGTCTGTAGAGACCTGATTGAGCAAATCGACGAGTTCGAGGAGCTCTTCCGTCACTGGAAAAATCGGTTTTATATTGTCCATCAAGCATCACCTTCCTCCGTCGTACTTAAAGCATTATTAATATAATTCTATTTTGTTTGTGCAATTCCCACAAGTACTTACATATATGTTAGCGATACATTCCCATTATGCCGGATTTTTGCTTATTAAACAACGACTAAGTCCGGGTTTTTGGATAGGGGTAAGGCCTCGTATACTGTCGTAATGGTTGTACAAAAGTTATACTGAAATATTTAAAAAAGAGAATGTCTGTATAACCCTGACTGAAGTAGGTTTCAAGAAACCTGTAAGGAGAGGAGGAGGTTCCTTCATGCGTTACGTGTTGGCTTATACAAAGACTTATAAAAGCTCGGCATCCATAGCGTTAATTTTGATGCTGTTGGAACTGGTTGTGGAGTTAGTCCAGCCTCTTTTAATGGCTAAGATCATTGATGATGGAATTCTTCAGGAACAATATTCTGTCGTAGCTCTTTGGGGAGGGATCTTGTTGTTGTTGTCTTTAACCGCGTTTGCAGCCGGAATTACGAACTCTTTTTATGCATCCCGTTTTAGTCAGGGGGTAGGGTATGATCTCCGCAGGGACCTCTTCCGGCAGGTACAGGCGTTCACGGATGAAAACTTCCAGCGTATTCCTACGCCGAGTCTGGTAACAAGGGTCACAAACGATGTCATCCAGATTCAGAATTTTTTGTTCATGTTTGTTCGTATCGGTCTCCGGGCGCCTTTATTCATAGTTTTCGCATTAATAATGGCCTTTACAATTGATGTCCGTCTGGCTGTAATCATGCTCGGCAGTGTTCCGTTTCTGCTCGTTTTTTTGTATTTTGTTCTGACTAAAGGAGTCCGGCTGTTTAGAAACGTCCAAACTAAGCTGGATGCCCTGAATACCGTCATCCGTGAGAATTTAACAGGCATCCGTCTCATTAAGGGATTCCATAGACAAGCACATGAGAAGGACCGGTTCAGCGAAAGAAACGATGACCTTGTAAAGCAGAATAAGCGCGCACTATGGCTCGTGGAAACGGCGATGCCGGTCGTTATGCTCGGTATGAACGTCGTGATTCTTTTCCTGCTCTTCTTCGGCGGGGAGTGGCTGCGTGCTGGAGATTTGCAGGCAGGTGAAGTGGTCGCAATCATCAATTACGCAACAAGGATTTTGTTTACTTTTTCTGTTTTTACGTTTCTTATCATGGTGTTCTCAAGAGCTTACGCATCAGCGGTCCGCCTGGAAGAAGTCGGACGGGAGGATACGGACATCGCAGAACCGTCTTCTCCTGTAACGAAAGAGCTGCAAGGATCTGTAACCTTTCAGGATGTTTCTTTTGAGCGATCCGGCGAATGTGTACTTCAGGAAATTTCCTTTCAGATCGAAGCTGGTCAAACCGTAGGAATTCTTGGAGAAACAGGTTCAGGAAAAACGTCCTTGTTACATTTAATACCCCGCCTGTATGAAAAAAACTCAGGGCAATTGTCTTTGGATGGGGAAGAATTGGAGAACTTCGCCCTCCTGCCATTACGGAAAAAAATAAGCCTGGTTCCACAGGACGTCCATCTCTTCTCTGGTTCCGTACGAGAGAACATCGCTTGGGGGAAAGAGGATGCGACGGAAGAGGAAGTAAAGGAAGCCGCTGAACGGGCTCAAATTCACTCCTTCATTTCAAGCCTTCCTGACGGCTATGATACGGAAATCGGTCAAAAGGGTGTCGTCTTTTCCGGTGGCCAGAAACAAAGACTCTCCATAGCGAGAGCGCTCGTCCGAAAGCCTAAAATCCTTTTGCTTGATGACAGTACAAGTGCGCTCGATGCACATACGGAACAACGGTTGTTTCAAGCATTAAATGAACTGCGCTGCACTGTCTTCATCGTTGCACAGAAAATCAGCTCCGTGGAAAATGCGGACACCATTCTGCTGCTTCAGAACGGCAGGCTGATCGCGAACGGAACCCATGAAGAATTACTGGACTCAAACGATTTTTATCGGGAAGTTCATGCAACCCAGCAGGAAGGGGTGATTTCATGAGCAGGCGTCATCAAGGATTAGGCACAAGTCCCCCGAAGGTTGACCGTGTGTGGGAGACGCTGCAGAGGATATGGGGATATATGGCGACCCAAAAGCAGCGGTTTATTATGGTGATAACGGCTATTCTGGTCAGTTCTTCCTTGTCACTATTAGGTCCGTATTTACTTGGCAAAACCGTGGACTTAGTGATCGAAGTTCCTTCCCGTGACACACTTGTCGGTATGCTTGTCCTGCTGCTCATACTCTACGTATGTCAATCTGTCTTCCTGTGGCTGCAAAACTACTTGATGATCGATATCGCGCAAGGATCGGTTCGCAGAATGCGGAATCACTTATTCTCCCATGTACAAAAACTTCCGGTTCTGTATTTTCAACGGATGCAGCAAGGAGAGCTGATGAGCCGGTTGACCAATGATATCGAGAATGTGAGCCGAACCATGAACACAGCGGTCGTCCAGTTCATTACCAGTGTTCTTACTTTGACCGGTACTATTGTGCTTATGTTATGGCTGAGTCCTTTGCTGACATTGCTGACTTTGACTATCGTTCCTGTCATGTATTTCGGAATGAAATGGATTACGAAACGGACAGGACCTTTCTTTAAGCAGCAGCAGACAGATCTGGGGGAAGTGAACGGGTATGTGGAAGAGATGTTTACTGGCCAGCCGGTCGTCCGTATGTTTTCCAAGGAGCAGCGGGTAATAGAGCGTTTTGAAAAGAAGAATGAAGCACTCAGGGAATCCGGTTATTATGCACAGGTTTACACAGGATTCATCCCGAAATTAATGAACATGCTGAATAATGTAAGCTTTGCCATTATTATCGGTGCCGGTGGTATCCTTGCGTTGAATGGCAGTATTTCCATTGGTGTGATCGTTGCTTTCACCACTTATTCCCGTCAATTTACCCGTCCACTCAATGACCTTGCTAATCAGTTCAATATGATTTTATCGGCAGTAGCTGGAGCGCAGCGTGTATTTCAAGTGTTGGATGAGGAAGTAGAGGGTGAGGTCAAAGAAGAGCCGCTTGAAAGTATATCTGGTGACATCCGTTTTGATTCTGTGTCCTTCGCTTATGAGGAGGGGCAGCCGACGCTTGTGGATATCAACTTTGTTGCAGAACCTGGAGAGACAATTGCACTTGTCGGTCCGACGGGTGCAGGGAAGACAACGATTCTTTCGCTTCTTTCCAGGTTTTACGACCCGGATGCAGGCGCGATTTATTTGGACGGGGTGGATCTTCAGAGAGTACCCAGAAGTTGGCTGAGGAGCAGAATGGGAGTGGTTCTTCAAGATGCGACCATGTTTCATTTGTCTATCAGGGAAAACATCCGCTACGGCCGTTTGGAGGCTACGGATGAAGAAGTCGAGGCTGCAGCAAAGGCCGCGCGTGCCCATGAGTTCATCGTAAACCTTCCTGAAGGATATGAGACGGTTCTGGATTCCGATGGAAAAGGGGTGAGTCACGGTCAACGTCAGCTTCTTTCCATCGCGAGGGCGATGATTGCTGATCCCTCCCTGCTCATTTTGGATGAAGCGACAAGTAGTATCGACAGCTTGACCGAAAGTAAAATTAATACGGCGCTACAGCGGCTGATGGCGGGTCGCACAAGCTTTGTCATAGCTCACAGACTTCATACCATCCGTTCGGCCGACAAAATACTCGTTATGCAGCACGGAAAAATTATAGAGCAGGGTAGTCACCGCCGGCTGATGAATCAGGGTGGATTCTACGCGGATTTGATCAAAGCGCAATCTCCTGTAACGGAAGGTCATCACCAGTGACATATTAATGGAACACTCCTATTGTCTCTACATATGGTAAGGATAAAAGGAGGGGAATGCCATGTCTCGTCACTATCCGAGCTGGACCGAAATACCTTATGCAGGGACGAAGGTGCCGCCTGTTGTAGAACGGGGAGTGGAGTTTGAAGCAGGCGAGTGGAAAACATATTTCATTCAGCATAGTCGAAGGCACGGTTTTAAGAAAATGGATGGTCGTCCCATTCGTCTTGCCATTAAAGATCCGGATACGATCGATTGGTATGAGGAATTAGAAACCGTTAAAGAAACCCTTGCAAACTTGACGCAAGAACAAATTACCATTGCCAAGTACTGGGGAGCTGGTCCGCCTTCCAAACAGTGGATTCCGATCATTGATCGACTCATTGATACGTATGGAGTGGAAGCCCCTCGGGCAGCAAGAATCCTTGGAGCTTTGTTCAGCGGCATGAATGATGCCTTCGTGGTGTGCTGGTCTCTGAAATATAAATGGCTCGTACCCCGGCCGAACCAGTTGGACCGCCATTTAGCTACGGTCGTCTGTACGCCGAAGCATCCGTCGTATCCATCCGGTCACGCTACTGTTTCCGGAGCGGCAGAGATAATTCTCGGCTATTTTTTCCCTGCTGAAAGAAGGAAGCTTAATCAGGTTGCTGAAGAAGATGCACGCTCGCGCCTTTATGCGGGTGTACATTACCAGGCAGACAATGACCAGGGGCTCCGGTTGGGCAGACAAATTGGTCGGATCGTTGTCGATGAGTTGAAGAAGGACAGAGTAAATGGGCGTCCCCTCGATCGGCCGTTTACGGAATATAAGGATGCAGATTTTCTCCCGCACGATTATGTGCAGGCTATTCCTTTTGAATACTCCCAATCCTGTGACTCGCTTTTGATGAATGGGGACGATGAATCTTCTTCCGGCTACACGGAGTGGATCGATCCGAAATTATTTATGTAGGAGCTGCCTTTGGCAGTTCTTTTTTTGTTATCTGGACAAGTTATCCACATTCTTGCATATATATGTACTATCAAGAGGGAGAGGGGGATGTGGATGAATGCGTGGATCGTAAATGCACGGAAGATCGGCTGGATTGCGGGTGCTGTTGTCATTGCCTTCGCTGCATATTTTTTGGGGAGCTATTTCTGGAAAGGAGCCGTAGCTACTTCCACTGCACCGACCAATGAAGAACCCAGGGTCATTCAATTAGTTACCGGTGAATTTAAAACGACGACCGCAGACGGCAGAGAGGTGGAGGCTTACCGTTGGGATCCCGGCACAATTGTCGTCGAGAAGGATGAACCCTTCCAATTGAGTATGTACGGGGTGAATGGGGAGGAACATCCATTCTATATAGAAGGTACGGATATTAAAGGGGTTGTAGAGAAAGGGAAGGAAACAGTCGTCGATTTAAAGTTCAAGAAAGAAGGCGTGTATCGTTTGATCTGCACGACACATGCAGACAAGGCAGCCAGCGGTCCGATGATCGCTTATATTGTTGTGGATTAATTGGACAAGACGAACGCTCCTCTCTTAATGAGCAGGAGCGTTTTTATTGTTATTTTAATCAAGCAGCGATTTCCGGAATACCACCATATCGATGCCGCGGATGCCGTTCTCATAAAACGGCTGAGGGTAACGAAGGAAGTAATCGGGAAGGATATGGTCGAAACGGAAGCCCGCCTTTTGATAAAAGGACAAGTTCTCGATGCTGGAGTTTGATGTGCCCACAATCATACTTGTGTACCCTTTTTCCTTATATTGTTGAGCGGCTTTTGTAATCACGCGTTTTCCAATGCCTTTTCCTCTGTAAGCTTCTGATATGGCGATATTTTTAATTTCGACCGATTCTTCATCTGGAAAAACGAACAGGCATACACCGACTACAGCGGAGTCCAATCGGATGGCTGTCAGCTCTCCTTCATGAAGATAAGCGTCAACCATATCCACTTCTTCATCTGCCAGTAAGAGAAGCGGCTTATATTCTTCCCGGTTATCCACAGGCAGCAATTCTATGTCCATATTCTTTTCCCCTTTAATCATCAGTTATCGTTTGTTTATGGTTATGATAACATAGAAGCAATACATCGATTTCTGAAATGAAGGTATTTTCAGATAAAAAAGGGGTAGTGACTATGGAACAACAAGAACCTATATATGATTTGATCGGAATCGGAACAGGACCTTTCAACTTGAGCCTTGCCGCTCTTTTGGATGATATAGAGGAAGTGGATGCATTATTCTTTGAACAGAAATCTGCCTTCGAATGGCATCCGGGTATGTTGATCGAGGGAACGAAGATGCAGGTTCCGTTTCTTGCGGATCTGGTTACAATGGCCGACCCGACGAACCCGTACAGCTTCCTGAACTATATCAGCAAGCACGATCGGATGTATCAGTTCTATTTCCTGCAGCGTCTGGACATTCCGCGCAGAGAATATAATGATTACTGCCGATGGGTCGCCGATCAGTTGTCATCCTGCCGGTTTGGTAAGCGCGTCACGGGGATCCGTCATGTCAAAGATAACGGGGACACCTTCGAAGTCGATGTTCTCGATATCGAAACAGGTAATTCTGCGCTGTATCGAACCAGGAATCTCGTTATGGGAACAGGCAGCGTTCCATCCATGCCGCAATCTTTCCAAGGACTACCGGAAACGGATGTTTTTCATACGGCAGACTTCCTTATAAACAAAGATGCATGCCTGAATA
The DNA here is from genome assembly GCF_000328325.1 of Halobacillus sp. BAB-2008. Lineage (NCBI taxonomy): Bacteria > Bacillati > Bacillota > Bacilli > Caryophanales > Bacillaceae > Halobacillus > Halobacillus sp. BAB-2008. The sequence continues at coordinate 17,684 of NZ_ANPF01000045.1, forward strand.
AGAAATCAATCACAGTGGTCGGATCCGGACAGAGTGCTGCCGAAACGTTCCGCGATCTCCTGCAGGAACAGCGCCGGTACGGCTTCCAGCTGGACTGGATTACGAGATCGCCCGGCTTCTCTTCCATGGAAGAGTCGAAATTGAGTCTGGAACACTTTTCTCCGGACTATGTAAACTACTTTTACAGCCTTCCCCAGGAGCAGAAAGATGAAATTTTTGCTACGCAGGGGTTATACTACAAGGGGATCAGTAATCATACAGTGAATGATATCTATAATTTGCTTTACGAATATTCGGTTGGTGGAGAAGAGCTTCCAGTCGGCCTTCAGGTACTTACCGAAGTCCGGGATGTCCATGCAAAAGCAGACGGCGGCTATGAACTAGACTGCTACCATTATCAAAAAGGGAAGAAGTACACGCACGAAACAGATGTCATTATCGCCGCGACCGGGTATAAGCCTTATGTTCCGGATTTCGTTCATTACATGGAGGACTTCCTTGTCTGGGATGATCAAGGCCGTTATGAAGTGACAGAAGATTACAGATTGAAGAAAAATGCAGACACGCCGAATGAAATATTCGTCCACAGCGGCATTTCCCATACGCATGGTGTCGGTTCGACAAACTTGGGGCTGTCCATTTACCGCAATAAGTTAATTATTAATCAGCTGACCGGCCGCGAAGTCTTTCCGCTCAGTGAGAAGAACATTTTCCAATCCTTTTCTGTTCAATAAATGTGAAGCACATGAAAGGTGACAACTCTTTCATGTGCGTTTTTTGGTTCTGTTGATAATGTGTATAAAATTGTGTATATGTGAATGGAAATCAAAGAGGTGGCGCAGTCTTTCCGGGTTATCCACATGTGTATAAATCCACCCATCCTTTCCTAAGGATGCGATTGGGGATAATGTTGATAAAACAAGGGTTCAGCGAATCTGGGAAAATATTAATATGTAAAAAAATCAATTAGTCTCATCTGGCTATTGACATATTAGGGCTAAGGGTTAATAATATTGTAAATATACAGAGGAAATTATAAATATACATAGAGGTGGTTTTAGTTTGAAAGCAGGAATTGTCGGAGCTACAGGATACGGCGGCATCGAGCTGTTCCGGATTTTACAGGCTCATCCAAATATACAAACAATCACATTGTATTCCTCCTCACAGGCAGGGGAGTATTTTGAAGATATATATCCACAAATGAACAGTGGTACGAAGCACGAATTGAAAGATGTCGAGCCGGAGAAGATGAAGCAAGAACAGGATGTCATCTTTTTAGCGACGCCCACCGGGGTTTCCAGTAAACTCACTCCCCAGCTTGCCGGCAGCCGTGCGAAAATTATCGATTTATCGGGAGACCTGCGGCTGAAGGATGCGGAAAGCTACTCCCAGTGGTATAAGAAAGAACCTGCTGCCTCAAACGTGCTGCAAACCGCTGTCTATGGCCTGCCGGAATGGAATAAAGAGGCGATTCGCGGGGCGGATGTCATCGCAAACCCTGGATGTTATCCGACAGCCACACTTCTTGGTCTTGGGCCGCTGGTCAAAGAAGGCCTTGCCGTTCCTTCTTCCATCATTATTGATGCGAAGTCCGGCGTATCAGGGGCAGGGAAGAACCCGAACCCTGTGGCTCATTTTGCACATGCACAGGAAAACTTTCAAATATATAAAGTGAATCAGCACCAACACATTCCCGAAATTGAACAGCAGCTTGCTGAGTGGGAAGAAGGTACGGAGCCTGTTACGTTCTCTACACATCTCGTTCCAATGACGAAGGGGATTATGTCGACGATCTATATGACTCTCAAACAAGAGGCGACGGAAGAACAACTGCGCTCCATCTACCGTTCCTATTACGCACAGGAGCCGTTCGTGCGTGTCAGGGAAGATGGTACGTTCCCTTGTACGAAGGACGTGTACGGAACGAATTATTGTGATATCGGTGTGACGATCGATCCGAGGACGAAACGGGTAACCATCGTCAGCGTCATCGATAATTTGATGAAAGGCGCAGCAAGTCAGGCGGTACAAAATATGAATCTAATATTCAATAAGGACGAAAGTGCAGGATTACCAGAATTTCCTGTCTATCCTTAAGAAGAGGAGGAGAAACGTTGATAGAAGCGAAGAACGTACATCAAATTGAAAAACTAGAAAAAGGGTCAATCGTGACGCCGAAAGGCTTTACAGCGGGAGGGGTGCATTGCGGTCTCCGATATCGCAGGAAGGATTTCGGTTTGCTGATGAGTGAGACTCCAGCCTCCATCGCGGCTGTTTATACGCAGAGTCACTTTCAGGCTCCACCTCTGAAGGTCACACAGGAGAGTATCGCTAAGGGCGGGAAGATTCAAGCCATTGCAATCAACAGTGCTATTGCCAACGCTTGTACTGGAGAAGAGGGTATGGCCAACGCCTACGAGATGCGTGACCTCATCGCTTCTAGATTCGAGATCCCTAATGAATACGTGGCTGTCGCTTCTACGGGTGTCATCGGGGAACAGCTTCCGATGGATAAGATTGCGGAAGGTAGCCGGACTGTAGAACTCAGCGAGCAAGGCAGCGGGGATTTCCAGGAGGCTATCCTCACTACAGATACATGTCAAAAGCATACATGTTATCAAGTGCAGATCGACGGAGTCGCAGTCACGATCGCCGGTGCAGCAAAAGGTTCCGGTATGATCCATCCGAATATGGCTACTATGCTGGGCTTCATAACAACAGACGCTGTCATTGATACGGCCGATATGCAGGCTGCCCTGAGCCATACGATTGATAAGTCATTCAACCAGATCACCGTAGACGGCGAGACGTCTACGAATGACATGGTGCTTGCGCTTGCAAACGGAAAGGCAGGCCACGAACCGTTAAATACAGATCATCCGGACTGGGAAGCATTTCAAGCAGCCCTTCAGCTCGTCTGTGAAGACTTGGCTAAGCAGATCGCCCGGGACGGAGAGGGTGCCACTAAGCTGATTGAAGTAAATGTTACCGGTGCTAAATCCGACCATGAAGCTCGAATTATCGCCAAGAAAGTCGTCGGTTCCAGTCTTGTCAAAACGGCTGTTTACGGTAGGGATGCCAACTGGGGCCGTATTGTAAGTGCAATTGGTCACAGTGAAGCAACGCTTGATCCGAATGAATGCGATATTCATATGGAAGACCAACTCGTATTCAGTAAAGGTACGGCGTGTGCCTTCTCTGAAGAGAAAGCAGCAGAAGACCTGGAGAATGAAAAGGTGACAATCGGCATCAAGCTTGGCGTAGGGGAAGGTACCGGCACAGCTTGGGGGTGTGACTTGACTTATGACTACATCAAAATCAATGCAAGCTACAGAACATAAACCGGTGATTGTCGTCAAGCTTGGCGGCAGTATGACAGACCAGCTTACGGACGAATTCTATCAAAGCTTCCGGTCAGTGCTAGCACACTATCACTGCATTATCGTCCACGGCGGCGGCCCGGCTATCAACAGAATGTTGGAACAGTTGAAAATAGAAGGTGAATTCTACAATGGTCTGCGTAAAACGACCGCTCCGACGATGGCTGTCGTCGAGATGGTGCTGGGTGGTCAGGTGAGTGCACAGATTACAGGAAGCTTAGCCGCACAGGGTATATCTGCAATCGGAGTCAAAGGATCAGAAGCGGATTTATTAACCTGCAGCTTCGTAGATGAAAAAAACCTTGGCTACGTTGGTCAGGTAGAAGCAGTAGAACCAGGAGTACTGAACCATATTCTCGAAGGAGGGTATCTTCCTGTTGTAGCCCCGTTCGGTAAAACATCGGATGGAGTGACGGTAAATGTCAATGCTGACATGGCGGCAGGAGCAATTGCACGTGCAGTCGGAGCGAAGAAGCTGCTGTATGTGACGGATGTTCCCGGTATTCTTATTAATGGCTCTCTATTGGACGCAACGACGCCGGAAGAGATTGAAAGTATGATCGAAGACGGTTCCATTTATGGTGGTATGATTCCTAAAGTGAAATCCGCTGTCGAAGCACTGTCCGACGATTTGGAAGAGGTTTTGATCGTTAGTGGAGAGACAGCACTGATGGAACATGGAACGATAAAAGGAACGTCGATTTCAGAGAAACGAAAGGAGAAAGTCAAATGAGCTTATTTCCTACCTACAATCGGTTTCCGTTGACGATCGTCTCCGGAAAGGGAACGAAAGTAATGGATGATCAAGGGAAGGAATACCTCGATTTCGTTTCCGGAATCGCCGTATGTAATCTTGGTCACCGGCCGGACAAAGTGGAAGCTGCAGTGAAAGAACAAATGGAGCAGGTTTGGCATGTCTCAAACCTTTATCAGATCCCTGTGCAGGAGCGGGCAGCGGAGCTTTTAGTTTCAAAGACCGATCTGGATCATGTCTTCTTTTGTAATAGTGGAGCAGAAGCGAATGAAGCGGCCATTAAGTTGGCACGTAAACACACTGGAAGAGAAAAGATCATTACATTTAAGCAGTCCTTCCACGGAAGGACATTTGCAACGATGAGTGCAACGGGGCAGGCGAAAATCCACGACGGGTTTGGTTCCTTGCTGCCTACCTTTAACTACTATCCATACAATGATGTGGAGGCTATTGAAGAGGTTCATGACGGCCATGTTGCTGCGATCATGGTCGAAGTCATCCAAGGGGAAGGCGGCGTCGTCCCGGGTACGAAGGAGTTCCTGAAAGCTGTCGAAGCGAAGTGTGACGAGCTCGGTGCTTTGCTGATCATTGATGAAGTGCAGACGGGAATCGGCAGGACAGGTCGACCGTTCGCGTATCAGCATTATGATCTGAATCCCGATATCGTTACTTCTGCAAAAGGTCTCGGCAGTGGTTTTCCTGTAGGAGCCATGCTTGGAAAGGCAGAGCTCGTGGAAACATTCACAGCTGGTGTCCATGGTTCGACTTTTGGTGGGAACCCGTTGGCTTCTGCCGCAGTGAAAGCGACGCTCGAAACAATTTTCAATGATTCCTTCCTCGAAGATGTGACAGAGAAAGGGCGCTTATTCAAGCAAAAGCTTGTGTCTGAGCTATCTTCTGTCGATTACGTGAAGGAAGTGAGGGGCGAAGGATTGATGCTTGGGATTGCACTGGATACGGAAGCAATCCAGCTCGTACATGCTTTAAGGGAGAGTGGATTATTGACAGTCCTTGCTGGTCCTAATGTTCTTCGGCTTTTACCGCCTCTGACAGTTTCGGAAGAGGAGATCGATCAGGCGGTTGCGCTTTTGGGCGAAGTATTAAAGAAACATGAGCAGGAACTTCAAAAAGCTTAATATAAGCAGTGGTGGACCTCGCATTTCGGGGCCACCTTTTCTGGAAATTAAATGTATAAAAATTCATTAAAAATAATATTTATTCAAGTTATGAGGTGAACGTATGAAAGGTTACTTAAGCTTACAAGATGGAAAAACGTTCGAAGGAAAAGTCTCGGGATATTATCAACAACCTGTTCAGGGAGAGGTCGTTTTCTTTACCGGTATGACAGGTTATCAGGAAGTTTTGACGGATCCGTCCTATAAAGGGCAGATTGTTGTTTTCACGTATCCACTAATCGGCAATTACGGCATCAACGCCGATGATGGGGAGAGTAAGGAGATACAGGTAAGCGGCGTCGTCATGTTTCAGTGCGCAGACATGGTGACCCATTACAAAGCGACACATTCTCTTGGTGAATACTTGGAGGAGAATAACGTCCCGTATCTGACTGGTGTCGATACAAGAGAGTTGACTAAGGCCATTCGGTCTGGAGGAACGAGACAAGCGATTTTGGCAGATGAACCTGTCCGTGACTTCGAACCATTGGAAACAAACCAAATGTATGAGGTGCATGGGGAGGAAATAGAAACGCACGGCGATGGACCGCTGCATATAGGAATGATCGACTTCGGATGGAAGAAGTCCATTTTGAAATCCCTACTTAAATGGAACGTCCGTGTGAGCGTTATTCCTTTTACTCAGGTGGAGAAAGTGAACGATCTTCACCTTGATGGACTTGTCCTATCTAATGGTCCGGGGGATCCGAAAGACGTTCTGCCTCATCTTCCGGCTTTAAAAGAGGCGTTGGATACCCACCCAAGTTTCGGAATTTGCATGGGACACCAAGTCATCGCTCTCGCCTATGGAGCCAATACCAAGAAACTGCCTTTCGGGCACCGTGGGGCCAATCACCCGGTTAAAGACCAGCTGACAGGAAAGGTGTTCCTGTCTTCTCAAAACCACAGTTATGTGGTGGACGAAGCCAGTCTAGATGTTACACCACTTACAAAACGATTCTATAACGTAAACGATGGGTCTGTCGAAGGCTTAATGCATAAAGAAAAACCGGTAATGTCTGTGCAGTTCCACCCGGAAGCGAATCCGGGACCTGCGGATGCACAATGGTTATTTAATGACTTTGTAAAGGTAGTGGAAAAAGGAGTGAACGTTCATGTCTAAGAAAGTATTAGTCATCGGTTCTGGTCCGATCGTGATCGGCCAGGCGGCGGAATTTGATTATTCAGGCACACAAGGGTGTCTTGCACTTAAAGAGGAGGGGCATGAAGTCGTATTGGTCAACAATAACCCGGCGACGATTATGACCGATCATGAAATAGCGGACGTCGTCTACTGTGAACCGCTGACGGTCGAGAGCATTGCTGCCATCATCGAGAAAGAGAAGCCGGATTCCGTTCTTGCGGGACTTGGCGGGCAGACGGCACTAAACCTTGCTGTTGAGATGGAAAAAGAAGGAGTACTGGAAAAATACGGAGTAGAACTTCTTGGAACAAGCGTGGATTCTATCAAACAAGGGGAGGACCGGGAGTTGTTCCGTGCTTTGATGAACGAGCTGGATCAGCCGGTTCCTGAGAGTGAAGTAATTACGACGCTGGAACAGGCGAAAGCATTTGCCGAGCGTGTCGGATACCCGATTATCAGCCGCCCAGCCTACACACTTGGCGGCCGAGGCGGTGGAATCGTGGACGAAGAATCAGGATTGGAAGAGTTGATCCTGACTGGTCTGAAAGCGAGTCCGATTCATCAGGTCATTGTTGAAAAGAGCATTGCCGGTTTTAAAGAAGTCGAATACGAAATTATGCGGGACCATAATGGAACATGTATTTCGGTCTGTAACATGGAGAACTTCGATCCGGTTGGCGTTCATACAGGTGATTCCATTGTTGTAGCGCCTTCCCAGACATTAACGGATGAAGAATACCAAATGTTGAGAAGTGCTTCCCTTAAAATCGTTTCGGCTTTGGAGGTTATCGGAGGCTGCAATGTTCAACTCGCCCTCGATCCACACAGCAAAAACTATTATGTCATCGAAGTTAATCCGCGTGTAAGCCGTTCTTCTGCATTAGCATCAAAAGCGACCGGTTATCCAATCGCCAAGATGGCGACAAAAGTGGCTCTCGGTTATTCGTTGGATGAATTGTTGAACCCATTGACAGGCCATACGTATGCAAGCTTCGAACCTGCTTTGGATTATGTCGTTGTGAAATTCCCGCGCTGGCCGTTTGATAAGTTTCCCGAAGCGGAAAGAAGCCTTGGCACGAAAATGAGAGCAACGGGAGAGGTCATGTCGATCGATCGAACGCTCGAAGGGGCTTTTCAGAAGGCCGTCCAATCGCTCGATACAAGCATTCCTGTCATTACAGATAAGTGGACACAATTGACGAAACCGACGGACCTCCGCTACTTCGCCATTTTAGAGCTTCTGAGAGAAGGCGTGACGATCGAGAAGATTCATGAAGTGACTAAAATTGACCTGTTCTTCCTGAACGTCCTTAAGAACATCGTCCATACAGAAAAGCAGCTGGAATCCGGTCCTGTCACCGAAGAGCTTCTTCAGCAGGCGAAGGTCTATGGATTCTCTGACCCGACCATTGCCGTGCATACAGGTGCGTCGGTACAGGAAGTTAAGAGTTGGAGAAAGGATTTCGATTTACAGCCGAAGTTCAAAGTCGTCGATACATGTGCGGCTGAGTTTGAAGCAGCTACCAACTATGTGTACAGCACGTATGCCGGCAACAATGAAATAGCACCGTTGGCGGGGGAGAAGAAAGCATTGATCCTCGGATCCGGACCTATTCGGATCGGTCAGGGTGTCGAATTCGATTATAGTGCCGTTAAAGCGATCGAAAGTCTCCAAAAGCTGGGCTGGACGACGGTCATGATCAACAATAACCCGGAAACGGTAAGTACCGATTACGCAACTGCTGATCGTTTGTATTTCGAACCGATTCATACAGAAATTGTGGAAGCCATTGTCGAACAGGAAGGAATCGATCTCGTATTCACACAATTCGGTGGTCAGACAGCCATCAACCTGGCCGAGGAGCTTTCAAAAGCAGGTCTCCCGCTGGCTGGTGTATCAACAGACGTTCTGGATGAGCTGGAGGACCGTGACAAATTCTATGAAGCATTGAAGAAATTGGATATTCCGCATGTTTCCGGAACGACATGTCATACGAAGGAGGAAGCTTGGTCTGCGGCGGCAACTTATAATTTCCCGATTCTCTGTCGTCCTTCCTATGTTATCGGCGGACAGGGAATGGTGAAGATCGAGAACGAAACAGAATTGAAGCAGGCGCTCGACGAAACGGAAGACCGTCACTATCCGATCGTTCTTGACTCCTTCATGCAGGGCATGGAAGTGGAAGTCGACCTGGTCGGGGATGGTGAAACCATCTTCCTTCCGGATGTCATGGAGCACATTGAACCGGCAGGCGTTCATTCCGGTGACAGTATGGCGATCTTCCCTTCGGCTCTGTCGGAAGAAATCAAATCCACAGTACGCCGCTATAGTGAGCAGATCGTCCAGCACTTCCAATACAAAGGTATCATGAATATTCAATTCCTCTGTGTCGATGGACGCGTGTACGTACTGGAAGTGAATCCGCGCGCAAGTCGTACGGTGCCGATCATCAGTAAAGTTGCTGCCGTTCCTTTGGTCGATTACGCGGTACAAGTGCTCGTCGATGCTCCTGGGTTCGCACTCGCTGAGAAGCAGGTTCCGAACATCACCGTAACAGCTGTTAAATATCCGGTCTTTTCTTCTTATGCCATGACGGAACTGGACCACAAGCTTGGACCGAACATGAAGTCCACTGGAGAAGGGATGTGTCTCGGTAATACGGTAGAGGAAGCCTTGCAGAAAGTATTCGCTCATCTTCCTGATATCCGGGAGGACAAGGACATTTGTTACGTCGATGTGGAGGGATATTCTCACATTCCGTCATCTGAACTCGACTTTGAAGAGTGGCTGACGACCGCATCTGCCGTCCTTTATGTCAATGACCAGGAAACGGAGCTGGCGCGAAGCAGAAGAATTCAGGCAACGAAGAACGGTGTGCAGGTGTTTAGCGAAACAACAACGTTTGAAGCCTTTTGGCAGGGGCTTCAAGTAGATAAGAACGAACCTACCCCATTGCCGGAGATGATCCTGGAAGGAGTGCATACGTAATGAATTTAATGGAGCAGATGTATTCAACGAACAGTTCTATGCAGGGCAAACATATTCTGACTTGGCTGGATTACAGCCAGTCGGAAGTCTGCCAACTGCTGGCACAAGCGCAATATATTAAGGAAAATCCCTACAATCAGTCATTAAAAGGAAAAAATCTAGCGATGATTTTTGAGAAATCATCCACCAGAACCCGTGTTTCTTTTGAAGTCGGGATGGGGCATATGGGAGGGCACGCTCTTTATCTCAACACGAAAGACATTCAGGTCGGGCGTGGAGAAACGATTGCCGATACCGCCCGCGTCCTATCCGGCTATGTAGATGCCATCATGTTCCGTACGACTTCCAACGAGCGCTTAACGGAGCTCGCCGAGCATGCGACAGTCCCGGTTATCAATGGATTGTGTGATATCTATCACCCGTGTCAGGCGCTTGCGGATGTGTTTACCATCCTTGAACTGAAAGGCCAATTGTGCGGCATCAAGCTGGTTTACATCGGAGACGGTAACAACGTCGCTCATTCTCTAATGATCCTTGCAGCGATGATGGGGATGGAAGTGGTGGTATCTGCTCCGGAAGGATATGAGCCGGATGAAGAGATTACCGCTAAATCAAAAGCTCTGGCGGAAGAATATAACGGTTCTGTCACCATCGAACCGGACCCTGTCCAAGCGGTGAAAGATGCAGACGTTGTCTATACGGATGTGTGGACCAGCATGGGACAGGAGGAGGAAGCGGAGCAGCGCTTAAAAGACTTCCAAGGCTGTCAGGTAAATAAAGAGCTTCTTTCTCATGCCAAACCGGACGCCTCTTTCCTGCATTGTCTTCCAGCTCACAGAGAAGAAGAGGTGACAGCAGAGATCATCGACGGTCCGCAATCCGCCGTTTTCCAACAGGCGGAAAACCGTATGCACGTACAGAAGGCAATTTTACAGGCGATTATCGGCTGGCGGTAAAAAACAAGCATATTTTTATAGAACCGAACCGTATGATATGGAATGAGGAACTTCATTAATGGACGATTCACTAATATGGTCGAATTACTACGAATAACATCGAACAACCTTTTTTATAAAGGGAATTTTGATTGAATGTGGAAGTAGTTAGGGAAAGCGATCAAATCTTAAAGGAGTGGCCATTGAATGAGTGAACAAATGACAACGGCTGTGGAACCTAAAGTCATGAAGAAGTCCCATTTCAAAGTGGTCGGTGTCTCTTGCCAAACGATGATGGATGAAAGGGAAGTGAAGGTTCCGCAACTAATGGAACAATTCCATACGATGAAGCTTCCGAAAGTAAAAAATCGTATTAATGCTCCCTGTTCTCTCGGTATGTTCGTCGATCCTCCCAATTGGAATGAGATGACGGATGCCTTTTACTGGATCGCCGGTGTCGAGGTAGACAGTTTCGAGAAGATTCCACAAGATATGATTACAAAAACAATTCCTGCTTATACGTATGCGGTGTTGGAGTATGATCCGTCCCTTCATGAGTTCAATCCTTACCTTTATCTCCACGATTGGATCAAGGAAAAGGGTTATGAACAGGTGGAAGGATTCGGTTTCGAAGAATACCAGCCTTACACGGGATCCCAAACCAGCTATCGGCTATATCTTCCTATCAAATAAGTGCAATAAAAAATCCGAACGCTCCTGGAATGCTCTGATCAGCATTCCGGGAATCGTTCGGATTTTTTAGAGGAGAAAAGATAAACCAAAGTACAAAACAGCTGCAATGGCAGCGGCGATCAAGGCTGGCTTTAACTTGAATTTGGCATATTTAATTGGATTCAAGTTGAGGATTCCGGCTGTCGTATTCGTATCATCACTTAAAGGTGAAGCGAATGCACCGAAGGTCCCGCTCGCGAAGACAGCGCCGATCACCATCGGGAGAGAACTGCCGGCGACTGTGGCAATGGATATTCCGACGGGCATCAGTATTCCCCACGTGCCCCAGGAAGATCCGATGAAATAGGACAGCCCGCAGCCGACGATGAACAGCACAACAGCTACGAATCCGGAGGGAATCCAGCCGAAGGAGGAAGATATCGTGCCGGCGAAATCCAGTGTTTCGGAGCCGCGACTCAGGCCCCAGACGAGAGCGAGCAGCATAATAACGCCCATCATTTCATTGCCGCCTTCTGTAATAACTGTCATCATCTTTTTCAGTGATTCCGAACGAACCTTCAGGAACAGGACGAGTGCAATTAACGTGATGAGAACGGCGAGTACCATTGCATCCAGTACGTTATCGTTGATCAATGCATCAAATCCGCTTTTGCCATCACGGACTCCCGACATATACATAAGCAGGAAGGTGAGCCCGATTACGGCGAAAAGCGGGATAATCAAACGCCAGGGTTTTGCGGGCAGCTCCTTCGTCACGGCAGGGTGACAGTCTTCCCACTGGTCATCATCTTCCCGCGGCTCCTGATCCATATTTTCCGCATCTGTGGCAGCTTTTTTATTCCTGTGGAAGAAACTTAAATAAAGGCCTACAAGGAGCATAGAGAAGGCGAAGAAGTTGAATGGAATGCTCTGGATGTATAAGCTGTAAGCATCTCCTGTCGTATTCGCCTGCTCCAGAGAAAGGGCGATGACCGAGGTCATATAGCCGACGAAAGCAGTTGCTACCGGAATCAGCACGACGAGTGGGGAAGCAGTTGTTTCAATGACGAAGCCCAGCTCCTGTTTGGACATAGGAATGTTCTTCCTCATTGCTTTCATCACCGGCCCGATCGTCACAATACGAAAACTGGGTGCAGAGAAGGTGCCAAGGGATGACAGCCACGTCAGCAGGAAGGCTCCTCGTTTGGTTTCGATTCTTTCGGTAGCTTCTTTTACGAAGCCTTTGATGCCTCCGGCCATTTTGATCAGACCGATTAAGGCAGCGAACACATAAAGAAAAAGGATGATTTTCAAATTGCTGTCATCAGAAAGCCCTTCGATAATGAACCCAAGGGCTGCCATCATGCCACCCAGCAGGTGGAAGTCGGATATGTATCCTGCGACGACGACGGCGAAAAGCAGGCTTGGAATGACTTGTTTAGTCCAGACAGCAGCAATGATGACCACAATGAAAGGGACGACGGATAACCAGTCCATGACAATGTACCTCTCTTCCTTCTATATCTTCTTCTAGCATGCGTGAGTTGATGCTTGGATATTCTTTTTATTGAAAAAGGACTTTTATCACTATCACACGAATAGGTGGAAGAACTGACTTTTGACAGGAGGGCTTTCCTATGACATTTATGAAGCAGTCTGTAATAATACAAAAACCGTTGGAAGAAGTATTTGCTGCCGCCATCGATTTCTCTAATAGTCCGGAAGTGATGGACGCCGTTGTTGATGTGGAGCTGTTGAGTGAGGGGCCTTTGCGTGAGGGGTATCGTTTCAAGGAGACGAGGTTGATAAGAGGAAGGAAAATCCCGGCGGTTATAGAAGTAACGGACTTCGTAAGGAATGAAAGTTATTCTGTCCGAAGTGTCCAGAACGGTCTTGACTTGCGTTATCACTATGTGTTCACGGAGCGGGAAGCGGGGAGTACGGAAGTGACATTCCGAGGAGAAATGAAGACGGAGGGAATCCGTAACACCATGATGAAGCCCTTGATCCAGCGGATTATCAAAAAGGAAGATGAGGACCATCTGCCTCGTTTGAAGAAGTTTATCGAAAATAGGCCGTAATGGTGGTATAATAAAATTAAGCTATGGATCATGTATGAAAGGTCTCTCCGCCATCCAATATGGGAAGAGGCCTATTTTTTTATAGACAGCTCCCGGAAGCATTGACGGAGCCTTATGGAATGAGGAAAGGAAAGATATAGATTATGACTCAACAAGAACAGCCTTGGTTTGCTGAACTATCCCCTTCGCTTAAGGAGGCGTGGAAGAATTCTGGTTTCCACACTTTCACGAATGTACAGGAGCAGGCCATCCCATTTATTTTAAATAAAGAAGACGTCCTTGCGGAGGCGCCGACCGGAAGTGGTAAAACCCTTGCTTATTTACTGCCTTTAATCCAGCAGGTGGACGCGGAGAAGAAGCAGACGCAGGTTTTGGTCATGGCTTCGTCTCATGAACTGGTGATGCAGATTCATCAGGAAATACAGGTATGGACAAAAGACAGCGGTATGACAAGCACTACTTTGATCGGCGGAGCGAACGTGAAGCGTCAGATCGATAAGCTGAAGAAGAAACCTCATATTGTGGTCGGGACACCGGGAAGGGTGTACGAGCTGATTCAGAAGAAGAAGCTGAAAGCACATGAAATGCATGCGGTCGTGATGGATGAAGCGGATCAATTGCTTGTCCCTGAGCATATTCAGACGGTTGAGAATGTGTTGAAAAGCACAAGGAAGGATACGCAGATCCTGCTGTTTTCTGCTACTTTGCCGGATACGGTCATTGATGTAGCTCAAAGCTTTATGAAGGAAGACGCTGAGGTAATCCGGGTGCAGGAAGAGGCTCAGAAGCCGGCAGTCACCCACACCTATATTGCTTGCTCCGACCGTGATAAAGTGGAGCTCGTTCGTAAACTGTCCTACACAGATGGTTTCTTCGGCCTGGCCTTCCTTCAAGACATCGCCAAGCTGAATATTATGGCAGAGAAGCTGACTTACCATAAGCTGGACATTGGTCTCCTGCATAGTGATGCAAAAAAAGAACATCGGGCGAAGGCGATCCGGGAATTCCGCCAGGGTCAGTACCCATTGTTGTTAGCGACAGATGTAGCGGCCAGGGGGTTGGATATCCAGGAAATCAACTGCATCATTAACTTGGACATGCCTAAGGACAGAACTTCCTACATTCATAGAGCTGGTCGTACAGGAAGGATTGGATCGGAGGAGGGCACGGTTGTGTCACTCGTCAATCCGGTCGAGGAGAAGCGGTTGAAGAAGTATGCCCGTGACTTGGACATTGACTTGAAGAAAGTAGAAATATATAAGGGACGTCTGCAGGAAGCGCGTCGCTAGCTAGCAGACGCCGTGACACGGAAGTTGATTATATTAATTAAACGAGGAGACAACCACCATGAGAAAGTTACTATTGTTTCTGATTGCTTTACTTGTCATCATCGTCGTTGCAACCCCTGTCTCTGCTCAAGATATATGGAAATGGAAAGATAACCCGAAAGAATCGTATGAGAAGGTGACCCGTCATATTCAGGGCCTGGTCGAAGGTACGGATGTGAAACAGGAAGTTCAAACATTCGGGGAGGATCTACGCTCTTTCTTTGACGGAATCGAATGGAAATACGTAGAGGACTCTGAATTGGAGCAGCCGCAGGCGGAAAATAATGGTGTGGAAGAACAGGCAGAGCCGGCAGCTGAGGAAGGGTCCATCGACGATTATCAACCGAATGAGTTCGAGAAGGAAGTTGTAGCGCTTGTCAATGAAGAACGGGAGCAGCGCGGCCTTGCCCCGTTAAAAATAGATAATCGGTTAAGCGGTATGGCCAAGGTTAAATCGCAGGATTTATCGGATAAAGACTACTTCAGCCACGAATCGCCGACTTACGGTTCGCCTTTTGATATGATGAACCAGTTTGATTTCGACTATAGGGCAGCTGGTGAGAATATTGCTGCAGGTCAAAGGACGCCGGAACAGGTAGTGGAAGGTTGGATGAACAGTGACGGCCACCGTGCCAACATTCTTCACAAAGACTTTACGCATATCGGTGTCGGTTATGTGAAGGGTGATGGAAGGTACACAACGTATTGGACGCAGCTTTTCATGACACCAAAATAAACAGAGAGCAGGGCACGAAATCGAGGTGCTCTGCTTTTTTTTGTTATATATATCTGATTGTTTAGAAAATTGGGTAAAATATGCAGATCACAATAGTTTTTATTCGTTATAAAGTGCTATAATTCTATAGCGACTATTTATTATTACTAATTGAAGATAAAGAAAGAAGGGTAACTGCATGGACAACCTCCCCGGTCTGTTTAAAAACGAGAGATGGATGAAAAGCCTTTTTCAACAATTGGAAGACGGTATAGCGATTGTGAAGAAGGAGGAGGACTGTTTTCTGTTCCTTTATGTGAACCCAAGTTTGCTGGAGAGGTACCCCGGGATGGAAGGGAACATCCTGAAGAAAACGGACCACGCAGCAATGTATAATCATCTGTGTCGTGTGTGTGAAGCGGCAGATCGAAAGAACGGACAGGTGGTACCTATAGCCGAAGAACCTTCTTCCCCATTTCAGGAGCCTTATCAATTATATTGCATGAAACCGGAGGCCGTCTATTGCATTTCCATAGATGGGAAAGCGAGGAGAGGTGCCGGCAGTATAGAGATGTGGATGGAGGATGCGTACCGCTATCGTTCTCTCGTAGAGACGTCGCCGGATGCAGTGTTCGTTCACGATCAGGATGATAGAATTGTCTATATTAATCAGACGGCCGTTCATATGATCGGGGTGAATAAACCGGAAGACGTGTATGGACAGGATATAAAAAGATATTTCTCAGGGGAAAACGAGGAGAAAACAAGGGATCGTCTCAGGCGTCTGTTTGCCGGTTTGGAGGTTAAGGGACCGATTGAACGTCAACTAGTCAAAGTGGACGGCACATGCATGGAAGTGGAAGTACACGGGGGACTTGTACACTATTCCGGAGAAAAGGCGGTACAAACCGTGTGCAGGGATATTTCCGAGCGAAGGATGCAGCAGGAAAAACTGAAGACGATGGCCTATTTTGACCAACTTACCAATGTAGCAAATAGAAGGTACTTTTTTGATAAGTTGAACAGCGAACTCGAACAGGCGGAAGAAGATCAGTCTATGCTTGCTCTCCTTTTCATTGATTTAGATAACTTTAAACAAATCAATGATAGGTATGGACATCAGATCGGAGATGAAATACTTGTCATCTTCACCAAACGTGTGAAACAGAAGCTGCGTGATTCTGATACACTTTCCAGGCTCGGCGGTGATGAGTTCGTCATCCTGCTTACCAGTATAACATCGGGTGATCAGCCGAATAAAGTGGCCGATCGGATCATGAACAGTATCACGAAACCTATCTTCAAAGAGGGCCGCGCTATCCATATCAGTGCTTCTATAGGGATTTCTATTTACCCAGATCACGGACGGGACAGGAATGATTTGATGACGAGGGCGGACAGAGCCCTTTATGACGCTAAAGAACGAGGAAGAAGCAGAATTTCTGTCTCTACGGAAGAAGACAGGTGATAACTGGAAGGCGTGAACCAGCAAGGAGGAATACATATGGATTACATCCGTTATTTACGCTCTATGGTCGGACAGCAGCGGGTAATTATGACAGTGAGCGGGGTCTTCGTTCTTGACGAACAGGATAGAATCCTGCTGCAGCTCCGTTCGGATACAAACAGTTGGGGGATCCCGGGGGGCTTTATGGAAATGGATGAAACTGTGGAAGATGCAGCGAGGAGGGAAACGAGAGAAGAAACGGGACTGGATCTCGGGAAAATGGAATTGTTCGGTGTTTACTCAGGAACCTCCTTACATAAGACATTCCCAAATGGAGACAAGGCTGCCCTCGTACAAATTCTTTTTACCTGCAGAGATTTTGAAGGGGAATTGAATGAAGGGGACAGCGAGACGTTGGATGTAGGATTCTTTCCTCTGCACGATCTGCCTGAGAAAATGTTTGAAAAGCATAGGTTGTTCATTGAGGATTTTTTACAAAAACAGCTCCGGTGATCGGATAAAAAATCATTCCTATTCTTTTAAAAAGAACCCTTAAGGGTTCTTTTTTTAGTTGTCTGTTCACTATAATGAAAGGGTTTTGTCGATAAATTAAGAAAAAAGTAGATATATTGAGAAAATAAGGCATAAACACGCATTTTATGTTCGTTATAGAGGATTTATGGGAGAATTTTAGCTTTGACACTTTCATAAAATATCTTATAATCAAAGTAACATTCGTTAAAACGAACAGAGGAGGCGGTCTTCCACCCATCGTTTTGGACGTGTCATTGTTGGACTCCGTCATGAAAAATCAGGAGGTTAAGATATGGAAAATGTAGTGACTATTCCTAATGTAAACGAACAATCCCCCTCATTGAATATTTCTGGTGTAAGACATACGTACATGAAGCCTCGTATCACTGCCTTCATTCCTGCACATAACGAAGAAAAGTCGATTCGTGACTGCCTCGAAGGACTCGGGGACCAGACCCTGCCGAAAGATGTGGAATTGGACGTCATCGTCATTGCTGATAACTGTACTGACAGAACAGAAGAAATCGCACTCCTTGCCGGTGAAGAGTTCAACCTCAACTTGAAAGTGTTGACAACGGAGAATAATAAACAACGCAAAGTTGGAGCATTGAATTCTGCCTGGAAGAGTATTTATGGCGATCCGCTGGACTTGTATAACAAAAAACCGACGATCTATGAAGAATATTATAAGAGTTCGGTAAAAGCCATCCTCGGTATGGATGCGGACAGTCGTCTTGCTCCGGATGCTCTTGCAGAACTCTGGGAAGGATTGATGAGTGCTCGTAATATCGGTGGAGTTATGGCCAAGTACACGATGAGAATGCCTAAGAAGAAGAGCCTGCTTTCGAAAGATGACGTTCGTTATGAAGAACTTCTGGCGAGCGGTCAGTATGGAGGTCCTGTGACCAGATGGTGGACGCACCAGCAGAAGCAGGACATGGCGAGCTGGCTGCTCGATCTACAATACAGGGGAGGAAGCACATACGTTCTTGGAGGTCAGGCGACCCTGTTCCGTCCGGAAGCGCTGCAGGATATCGTAGACGAGAACAAACTCGACGGTCCATGGCAGGATGAAAGTGATGTAGAGGATATGCTGCTTACATGGCAGATACAGAAACGCTGGAAGACATTGATCAGTCCCAAAGCCCGCTGCTTCGTTGATGCTATGAGGTCCTATCATACGTTTCGTCAGCAGCGTAATAAGTGGCAGGGAGGAACGGTCGAATTACTTACGAATAACGATATCGGGGTGAAATCAAAGCACAGGGCGAAAATCTGGCGGTCACAAATCAAGACGATGATTGATCTATCCATCCGTCTTATCTTCTTTACCCTTCTGCTCGTATCTATTACGACCGATCAATTTTACTGGGCGTGGATATGGTTGACGCCTGTTGCGCTTGCTTCGATCCTTAATACGATTCTTGCTCTGAAGACGCCGATGCACAGGCCGGTTGATGTGATCCTGGCAGCGCTGCTTATCAGCCCCGAGATTTATTTATGGGTAAACTTCATCACCTTCTCCAACGTTTGGCTTGGTAAGTTGTCTGCCCATAAGAAGGATGGATGGGCAGTCCAGTACAATGCAGAGCGCGGGCAGACGAAGAGTAAGATTGTAGAAGGGATGCTCGCAGTCATTGTCTTGATCGGTGCACTCGTTTATGTAGCCGTTACACACAGGGATTTCTTTACCAGTGAGAAGGTTCAAACGGCTGTTTATCCATACTTGGATGCAGGCTGGACAATTTTGACCTTCCTTACCGTGTACACGTCATTACTGATGCTTTATCAGATTTGGACATTAAGAGGAAGACATACGGCTTGATCCCATAAACCAGGAGGTAGAACGATGAACATTAAAAAAGCGATCATTCCTGCTGCTGGATTCGGAACAAGGTTCCTTCCTGCTACAAAAGCCCAGCCGAAAGAAATGCTGCCGATTGTCGATAAGCCGACCATTCAGTATATCGTAGAAGAAGCAATAGCTGCCGGCATTGAGGAAATCATCATCGTGACCGGGAAAGGAAAACGCTCGATTGAAGACCACTTCGATCACGCCTTCGAGCTGGAAGCCAATTTAAAGAAGAAAGGCAAGTGGGAGCTCCTGGAGGAAGTGCAATACTGCTCAGGGCTTGCTGATATTCACTACATCCGTCAGAAAGAGCCGAAAGGACTGGGGCACGCCATCTGGTGTGCAAGGAAGTTCATTGGTGAAGAGCCGTTTGCGGTTTTGTTGGGAGACGATATTGTGAGGTCCGATTACCCGGGTATCCGGCAGTTGATGGACGTTTACGATGAAACGGGAGCATCTGTAATCGCTGTCCAGGAGGTTGCCCCCGAAGAAACCCACCGATATGGGGTAATTGCCCCGACAGCCAACACGGGCAGGAAGTTTGAGGTCGGTGGTTTTGTAGAAAAACCGGTGCAGGGGACGGCTCCATCCAATTTCGCAATCATCGGCCGTTATGTACTTACTCCGGAAATATTTGCTTATTTGGATAAACAAGAGATTGGGGCAGGGGGAGAGGTGCAGCTGACGGATGCGATTGATCGGTTAAACCGTACCAATCCCGTGTATGCCTGGAATATGGAAGGTCGCCGGTATGACGTTGGGGAGAAGGTCGGTTTCGTCCAAACGACCATCGATTTCGCTCTGGAGCGCGAAGAGCTGAAGGATGAACTGCTTGCCTACCTGCGGGACGTCGTCGCCCTTCATGAAGAACAGAAGCTGCGCGTCTTATAAATTATAGAGAAGCTGCGGATAATGGATCGCCTCTTGGAAAGCGTTCCATTATCCGCAGCCCTATCCTATAAAAATTGCTGGAAGCAGCCCCGGTATGGGGCTGCTTCTTTATTAGTAATCATCGTCTTATTTTTTGAAGGAGTCTTAGAATTTCAATGTAGAGCCATACGAGCGTTACGATCAAACCGAAGGCTCCGTACCATTCCATGTGCTTCGGCGCACCACGGTTGACTCCCTGCTCGATGAAATCGAAGTCGAGAACAAGGTTCAGTGCGGCAATCGCTACGATGAACAAACTGATTCCGATACCTACAGGTCCGCTGGAATGAAGATAGGGGACCGAGGCACCGAAGAAATTCATGATGAAATTGATCAAATAAACAATTAGGATTCCGAACGTCGCGGAAACGACCATCAGTCGGAAGTTGCGTGTCACTTTGATTATTCTTGTGGCATAAAGGAACAACAGAGCTGCCATAACGGCGAAGGTGAGACTAACGGCTTGGATGACAATCCCCGAGTATGCTCCCTCGGCAAAGGCTGAAATACCGCCGATGAAGAAACCTTCCAATGCCGCATAGATCGGCCCTGTTACGGGTGCCGCTTTAGGAAAGAATGCTGTTATGATGGCGAACACCAATCCGCCGATCACTCCGATCATCATCATCATCGTTACGTCGACGCCTTGAGTATATTGGTACCATGTATAGAAAGCTGTTCCTAATAAGAAAAGGAATAAGAGTGCGATTTTCGCTACTGTACCCCCTAGGGTCATCGTCGCGCCCATCTCACCCCGGCGTTGAAACGTATCGTTCTTTAAAATGGGATTTCCACTGCGCATGTTCTTCCTCCTTTATACGATATATGAGATCGTTCCCTGCATCAATGAGCGTACCACTGATACAATTTCTTTGGTCTGCCGATCTTTTGATGACTGACGACCTGCTTGACCTTTCCTTCTTCCAGAAGGTGCATGAGATAACGATAAACCGTCGGATAGGCCAATCCGATCTCTTTGGAAATATAGTCGACCGGATACGGTTCTTTGTTTTTCTTGAGAAAATCGGAAATCGACTGCAGCGTACCGCGGCTGATACCTTTCGCGGTAAAGACATCCTCTTCGTCCTCTTGTACGAGCTTCATGTTGGCAATCTGGGCATGAAGCTTGATTCGTGAAATCAAATCAGGTGCTTTTACCGGTTTTAAGGCAAAATCCGTCGCTCCCTCTTCCAGGAATTTGTCTGCGATCTCCTGCCGTTCATCCACCGTCAATACAAGAATGGGTACCACCGAATTGTGTTTGCGGATCTCCCGTACGGTTTGAAGTCCGTCCATCTCCGGCATATGATAGTCTACCAGAATGACGTCATAGGAATTTTCCAGGAATTTAGCCACTCCCTGACGGCCGTTCTCTGCAGTATCCGATTCCCACTGGGCATGCCTGCAAAACTCTGTCAGCATATACCGCAGTGATTCATCATTATCCATGATCAATATTTTCATCTCGTACTCTCTCCTTCGGTAAATGAATCCAAAATGCTGTTCCTTCCCCTTGCTGGCTTTCAATAGAAAGGTCAGCGCCATGTTCCTGAACGACATTCTTCACAAAGGTCAGTCCGACGCCTGGGTGTGATTTGGTGCTGTATCCGGCATTCCATATTTTATTAATATTTGCCTGGCTGATCCCGTGCCCATTGTCTTTGACACCGATCTGGACGTTACTACCGGATACCTTAGTGGCGATAATGACTTTGGCGTCCTGCTTCCCGGCGACGGCGTCGCTTGCGTTATCTATCAAGTTCACCAGCGCTCGCGTCATTCGTATCTTGTTAATGTAAATTTCAATCGTTTCTTTCGCTTCTAATTCAAATTGATAGATCGGTTCATCCGATAATTTATTGGCTCGGACGTATTCGATGAACGTCTTCAAAGAGCACCAATTCTTCTTCTCATGATAGAGGATTTCCGAGACCATATCACTGGTAGATTGAATGGAGGCGGAAATCTTCTGTGTGTACTGCCGAATGTCCTCATCCTTCGTTTTCATCTGGATGAGAGAATTTAAGCCTTCCATTAAGGATAAAGGTGTTTTCAAGTCATGCACTAGGTGCAGAGCTTCCCGTCCTGATCTTGATTCCACCATGTCGAGGCGGGCGATATCGAGATCCTGCCTCATTTTTGTCCGCTGTTCTGAGACGATCAAATAAATGCCCAGAACCGTCGCATTGGTAACAAAAACAAGGAAGAAAACGAGGCTGTAGAAATTAAGTGTCGTTCCGAACCCGAGTGCTTCCGCTGCTGCCTTCACCTGAAGAGAAATCTCCCCGCCGCCGAATCCGAAAGCGGTCAGGAACAGAACCATATCAAGCCACTGGGCTCCGAACAGCAGTTGAATGAACAAAATTGATTTGAACAGCGGCCGCAGCCTTCCTTTTCCGAGAAAGTGAAGAATGGAAATGGAGACAAGTAGGAAAAGAGCCGGTCCGCCAAAATAATAGTTTATGGAATTATACCCGTTGATGACAGCATAGACAAGAGGAATGATAAGAAGCGGGATGACTACTTTCAGCCACGGGCGCTGTAACTTATCCCCGAGCTCATCTCCAAGCAGTAAGGCTCCAAGGTAATGAGGAAGAGCCCTGATGGTATTTAATAAGACGAGTCCGAAGGCGGCGAGCATTAAGGTGCTTCCGGAAGGCGTCTCATCCAAATCCTCAAGGACGGATGCGAGCCCGGATCGTTCGACCGTGAGCCAGAGCGGCATCGTTGCACCAATGAGGATGAGAGCGACCTGCAGCCAGATGCTCTTCGAGTGTATGACTTCTTTGAACATGATATCCCCCTAATCATCGTATATCTTTCTCTACATTTTAATACAGGTTACTGCTTTTTACGATCTTTTTTCCAATAAAGGGCAGAAGGGAAGAGATTTTGAAGATCGGTCCTACCAATCTTCTGCAGGCATAGTATAATGGATTCAAAAAAAGAGGATGAAAGGTGAACGACACTTATGATTGTGATCATCGACAACTATGATTCTTTTACTTATAATTTAGCCCAATATTTTCAAACAATGGAGGAGGATGTCCGCGTCTTCCGCAATGATGAAGTGACAGCGGAAGAGGTACAGCAACTGGACCCCACACTAATTGTGCTGGCGCCAGGTCCTGGAAATCCGGGAGAAACAGGTGTAGCCAAGGAAGTTCTTACCCTTTGCAGCAGAACCATTCCCATTCTCGGCATCTGCCTTGGGCATCAGCTGATTGTGGAGCATTTTGGAGGGGTGATTGAAAAGGGAGAGCAGCCCGTACACGGGAAAGTGACGGAAATGACACATGACGGGCGCACGATTTTCCGTGATCTTCCGGAGCGGATTAAGGTGACCCGCTACCACTCCCTGAAAGCATCCACAAGCAGGCTGCCGCAAGTCTTTGAAATTAGTGCGGTCTCAGAGGATGAAGTAGTTATGGCTGTCCGGCACTGTGAACTGCCTGTTGAAGGGATCCAGTTCCATCCGGAATCGATTCTGACGGAGTTTGGGATGGAGATGCTTGAGCGTGCGTATCGTCAGGCGGTTGTTTTTAAACGTGCGTCCTTGGAAGTGGCCGGCATATGATCGAAGAAGGCTCCCTGTTGTTTGAGTTTGCGGACAAGGAAGGAAAGGTCACACCTCAATGGTTCCGGCATCCTCTTGAAGTTTTGACCGCAGCGAGTGTGGAAGAAGTCCAGCAGATCTTTGCACGAGTAGACGAGCTGCTCAATCAGGGGTACTACGTCGCTGGGTATGTTGCTTATGAGGCAGCTCCGGCCTTTGACGAGTCCTTTACTGTTCACACGGAGACAGATTGGCCCTTAGTCTGGTTCGGCGTCTATGATGGTCCTGTGGAAGACAGTGGCGATCAAGACAGGTGCGGTTCTTTCTCTGTCTCTGATTGGCAGCCGATCGGTGATTATGAGACATATAAAGAAGGGATAGGGAAGATCAAGGAAGGAATTGAGCGTGGAGATACCTATCAGGTGAACTATACGACCAGATTAAGAGCGGCGATTAAAGGGGAGGACTATGCTTTTTACCGTCAGCTAGTTGAAAATCAGCGCGCTAAATACAGTGCTTATCTGCATATGGGAGAACGACGCGTCCTGTCTGCGTCTCCGGAACTGTTCTTCCGGATTGACGGTTCGACTATCACGACAAAACCGATGAAGGGTACGGCTCCGAGGGGGAGAACTTATGAAGAGGATGAGCAGAGGAAGAGGCAGTTGGTGGAATCAGAAAAGGAACGGTCGGAAAACTTGATGATCGTTGACCTGCTCCGGAACGACGTCGGCCGTATTGCCCGTCCTGGTTCGGTACGAGTGCCAAGATTGTTTGATGTGGAGACATATCCCACCGTTCATCAGATGACATCAACGATAGAAGCGGAGCTTCCTGACATCTGCCGCATGGGTGACATCTTTCAAGCGTTGTTCCCATGCGGGTCGATCACTGGTGCTCCTAAGGTTCGTACGATGGAGTATATTTCCCGGCTGGAATTGTCCCCGCGAGGCGTTTATTGTGGTGCGATCGGATATATGACACCAAAGAAAGAGGCTGTCTTTAACGTGCCGATCCGAACGGTCATGTTGGAAGGGGATAAGGCCGTGTATGGTACAGGCGGCGGAGTGACGTGGGATTCAACGTCGGAGGGAGAGTATGAAGAACTTCATACGAAAGCGAGACTGCTGAAGGAAAATCGTCCTGAATTCCGGCTTTTGGAAACGATGCGCCTGGAGGATGGAAGGATAGATCTGCTTTCTTACCACCTTCAAAGATTAAGCCACTCAGCAGATTATTTTGATTTTCGTCTGGATGAATCTTCGGTGAAGAGCAAGCTGGAAGAGCAGATGCGCCTTCATCCGCATGGAGCCTTTAAAGTCCGTTTACTAGTGGATAGAAACGGGGAGAGTACTGTAGAAGTACATTCTATTGACCCGCCTCATGGGCCTGTCGTCTGCGGTGTTGCCGATCAGGCGGTGGATGAGGATGATCCGTTTCTTTATCATAAGACGACTCACAGGACTGTTTACGAACAGCATCAGAAACCGGGGATGTTCGCCACTTTACTGTGGAATTCCAGAGAGGAATTGACGGAATTTACGTTCGCTAATCTCGTTGTCAAGGATAAGGGGAAGTATTATACGCCTCCAGTCTCCAGTGGATTGCTTGCCGGGACATTCAGAGCAAAGCTGCTCGATGAAGGAGTGATCGAGGAGAAAGTGCTGGAGAAATCATCCCTCTCCGGTTTTGAAGAAGTTTGGATGGTCAACAGCGTGCGTGGGTGGATTCGGGTGGATTTTGAATAGGATGATCATAGGTTAACAAAGGAGTTTGGGGTCATGAAACATATTGTTTTTTATGATGCACAGTGTCCATTCTGTTTCTATGTGAAGAAGACTTTCCGAGCATTCGATTGGCAGAATCGTATTAAATGGGTATCTGTTCAGGAAACGGAGAAAACAGACAGGTATCCTTATCTGGAAGGAAGACCTGTTCTGGAAGAGATTCATATGTTGACGAAAGAAGGAGAAATCGTTCAGGGGTTCCATACAATCCGCAAACTGCTGCTGGCCCTTCCGCTGTTCTCTGTTTTCGGTATTCTGTTATCTCTACCCGGGATGAGTACCATCGGTTCCCCGCTCTACCGGTTCGTGTCCGATCATCGCCACCAATGGTTCGGACGCTATGATATCCCTAGATATGAATAAGCAGGTAAGGGAGCATCTTTCAAGGAGAATTCCATTCTTGAAAGATGCTTTTTTTTGTTCATAAAGTTTATTTTTCTTCTCTTAAAGGGATTAAAAGGGAGGTAATCTATGTTACATTTGTTATATCAAAATAATAATGGCGCGAGGAGTATGCATGATGAATACGGAGTACATGTATATCGGTGAGAAATTAATAAACGACCATGTTATGCTCTCAGACAAGGTGGAAGAGATTGGGAGATCGGAATTTCCGAGAGGGTATAACAAAACAGCTGCCTGGGAGAAACTGTTCGTTTATCTCGGAGAAGCGCTTCTGAATGGGAGCGGACAAGTAGACGATAAAGTGTTCCGTTGGGCGGAAGAGGCGGCGGAGAGGAAAGTGGAAGCCGGTATCTCGCTGGATCAATCACTTCAGACGATCGGATTTGTCCGCCGGGCTCTTTGGGAAGTTTTCGAAACCCAGATCGAAGGCAATCGGTTCTCCCCGAGTTCGATTCTTCAAGTATGTAAAGTTGTCAATCCGTTGATCGACAAGGTCGCCTTATACTTTAGTCAGGTTTATTTAGAGAATATCCGGATAGAGACAGAAAAGAAAGAGACGCGTCTGGAAGAGTTATCTGTGCCGGTCGTACCGATTACAGAAGGAGTGGCTGTACTGCCATTAATCGGGGAAGTTGATACGATACGAGCGCAGTGGATGATGGAACACACACTTGATAAAAGTACCGTACTGGATTTGGATTTTCTTTTTATCGATGTGTCAGGAGTGCCGGTCATCGATACAGTGGTTGCTCATTATATCTATCAGGTCGTACATGCTCTCGAGCTTGTCGGCGTCCACGCAACATTGACAGGTCTGCGTCCGGAAACGGCAAAAGCGCTGGTGGATATGGGGATTGACTTTGCTCACGTCCATACTAAGGCTGGGCTGCACCAGGCTTTGGAGGAAATCGGAATGTACAGACATGTCTAGCAGTCAGCAACACCCTTAAATTGGAAAAGGGTGAAAGTTGTTTTATAATGAAAGGGCCGTTGGAACTGTTCCAACGGCCCTTGTCTTATCTTTTATTTAGAAGATGGTTCAGAAACTTTCACCAGTTGTTTACCAAGGTTTTTCCCTTCGAACAATCCGAAGAATGCATCAGGAAGATTCTCGAAACCGTCCACAATCGTCTCCTCATAGGTGAGCTTTCCTTCTTTCACCCATTTGGACAAGTATTCGAATCCTTCAGAGAAACGATCTGCATAGTCGCCTACAGTAAAGCCTTTAAGAAGCGCACTGGATTTGATCAGGTGCATCTGGATGCGCGGGCCTTGGTCGTTCGGTACGTTATAAGAAGCGATGGCACCACATTGAGAAATGCGGGCAAACTTATTAAGCAACGGATAAACCGCATCAGAAATGTCGGCACCTACGTTATCAAAGTAGATGTCTACACCGTTCGGGCATGCTTTCTCTAAAGCTTCCGCAACGTTTTCTTTCTTATAATTGATAACTTCATCTGCGCCGAGCGTGTCTTTCACGTAGGCAAGTTTCTCATCAGATCCGGCGATTCCGACAACGTGGAGTCCTTGGATCTTACCAATTTGGACGACTGCGGAACCAACGGCACCGGCAGCTCCGGATACGACAAGTGTTTCGCCTTGTTTCGGCTGGCCGATATCCATGAGTCCGAAGTAAGCCGTCAATCCAGGCATACCTAGAATTCCAAGAGATGTTGTCACAGGCCCCAGGCTTGTATCTACTTTACGTACTTGATCGGCCTTGGCAATCACGTATTCCTTCCATGGAAGCATTCCAGTGATGACGTCGCCTTCTTTCAAAGCATCGCTTTCAGATTTTACGACTTCCGCAACGACGCCGCCTTCTAGTGGCTCGTTTAGTTGGAACGGCGCAACATAGGATTTCGTATCATTCATTCTGCCTCGCATGTATGGGTCTACAGATGCGTAGAGCAGCTTGACGAGTACTTCTCCATTCTGCGGGTCCGGTGTTTGTGTTTCGACCATTTTGAAATGTTCATGTGTTGGTACAGCTTCAGGTCTTTGAACTAATTGAATTTCACGATTCATCTTAACACTTCCTTTCATATTTTTAATGGTAACTCGTAATTTACCGAGAGGGAAATCATCCGCTCATATCAAAGGAAGTTGAACTATTAATTCTATTTTTACTTTTCACTGATCAAGGAGTGGGTCTATGAACTGGAGGGAAAAGGTGTCCTACATACAGGGGGAATCCTTCATCGTTATTGAATCCATTGTAAAGGAGGATCCGGAGGAATGGTTGGAGGTGTTGGAAGCTTTGTCCAAGGACGCTTCCATCTGGAGGTGTTCCTCCGTCCGTGTCCTCCTTTCTGCAATGAATGATACGGTAGAAACCCGGTTGAAGAAACTCGGATTTACCTTCTTGGAAGAAAAAATCTTCGTGCGTTTCGATTTGGATAAGCTGGGAAAGGAAATCTCTCTCTTTATCTTGAGGTCCATCCATGATGTCCCGCCGCACGTGTTTCAAAAGACATGGCAGAGAACGATGGCCGGCTCCCCCAATGCCCCTTCCACCATGTCGATGGAGGAACAGATGCGCAATGTCGCAAATGAACTCGGCCCAACTTACAGGGACAGCTGCCTGATCGCTTATGAGGAAGAGGAACCGATCGGTGTCCTCATGCCTCACCTTGAGCCGGGAAAAGAAGGGGAAGGCAGGTTCTTTTATTTCGGTCTCGTACCGGAGGAAAGAGGTAGGGAGAAAAGTCTGCCTTTGTATGTACAAGGGCTGCATCTATTAAAAGAACAGTTTGGAGCGTCTTATAGTGTGGGTTCGACAAGTGCTGGGAACATACCGATGAGAAAAGTGTTCCGTAAAGCAGGTGGAATCCAGACGGGAAGGAAATACGTTTATGAATGGAGAAAAAGGGGAGACGGTAAATGAAGCTGTACACCAATATTCAAGGAGAAGGCGATCCGCTTGTATTTCTGCACAGCGGTCTTCAGACAGGCAGTAGTGACTTCCAAAAGCATGCGGAGCACTTCAGTAAGTCCTTTAAGGTAATTAGACCTGATCTGCGGGGACACGGGAATTCATTCAGCGGTGATTTTACCAATTACTTCGAAGACGCAGGCGAGGATTTAAAGGAAACACTGGACGGACTCAAATTAGATTCGGTACATATAGCTGCCAGTTCGTTAGGATCTCTCGCAGCTCTCAGTTTTGCCTGCAAGTATCCGGAATGCGTAAAGAGCCTTACTATTTCCGGAATTCAAGCAGTAAAACCAAAGAAGTGGAGCGACATGCACCGTCAGGAGGTCGACCATCAACGGAAGCTCCTGCGGGAAGAAGCGTTTGTTCAATACTTTAATCAGCTCCATAATACGAATTGGCGGGAGCTGATCTATTTATCCAGGGAAGAGAACTGGTATCCCTTTTACTTAACGAAGGCTTTGCCGGGAATTGGAGTTCCGACGCTTTACCTTGCCGGAGAACAGAATGGACCGGAAGTGAAAGCAGCTCACCTCTTTTCCGGCTATGATCACATCCATACAGCTGTCCTCCCTTTTGCCGGGCACCTGGTCCATAACGACCAGCCGGAGTGGTATATAAATCTACTGGAACGTTTTCTCTCAGAATTCGAAGAGTACTAGAAGCATAAAAAAAGAGGAAGGTTGAATTCCTTCCTCTTTTTAGACTGCCTCGATATCCATTTCGTGGAATTGATCTAGACGGACTCGGATTCCTTCAGTTCTTCCAGCTCTTCTTTTGTAAAGGCCCGGGACCGCGTCAGGAAACGCTTGCCTTCTACACCCTCTAAGGAAAACATTCCGCCCCGGCCATCCACGACATCAATGATCAGCTGCGTATGCTTCCAATAATCGAACTGCTTCTTGTTCATGTAGAAGGGCGTATCATCAATGCTGCCGAGCAGCACATCCTGACTACCGATCAAAAGATCCCCTTCTTCATAACACATAGGAGAACTGCCGTCGCAGCATCCCCCGGATTGATGGAACATGACTGGTCCGTGCTTCGCTTTCAGCTTATTCAGCAGTTCATACGTCTCCGCTGTCGCTTTCACACGTTCCACCATGGTCATTCCTCCTTTGCTTCAGATTAAAAGAATCCAAGTTTCTTAGGGCTGTAGCTTACGAGCATATTCTTCGTCTGTTGGTAATGGCTCAGCATCATCTTATGGTTTTCCCGGCCGACTCCGGACATCTTATATCCACCGAATGCTGCGTGGGCAGGGTAGGAGTGATAGCAGTTCGTCCACACGCGTCCTGCTTCAATGCCACGACCGAAACGATAGGCGGTGTTCATATCACGGGTCCATACACCGGCTCCAAGGCCGTAAAGGGTGTCATTGGCAATGGCCATTGCTTCTTCTTTGTCTTTGAAGGTCGTTACGGATAACACAGGACCAAAAATCTCTTCCTGGAAGATGCGCATATTGTTGTTTCCTTTGAATATGGTCGGTTGGACATAATATCCTTCTTTGAAGTCGCCGCCGATGTCATTACGGGCTCCTCCGACAAGGCATTCTGCACCTTCATCTTTACCAATCTCCAGATAAGAGAGGATCTTTTCCAATTGTTCAGAAGATGCCTGGGCTCCCATCATTACTTCCGGATCGAGCGGGTTGCCTGTCTTGATCTCTTTCACCCGTTTGACAGCACGATCCATGAACTCGTCATAGATAGACTCCTGAATCAAGGCGCGGGAAGGACATGTACAGACTTCCCCCTGGTTTAATGCAAATAGCACCATTCCTTCTATTGTCTTATCAAGGAAGTCATCATCTTCCCTCATGACGTCCTCGAAGAAAATGTTCGGTGATTTTCCGCCAAGCTCGAGGGTTACCGGGATAATGTTTTGGGATGCATACTGCATGATCATCCGCCCGGTCGTCGTTTCACCAGTAAAGGCGACTTTGTTGACACGCGGACTCTGGGCGAGCGGCTTGCCTGCCTCCAGTCCGAAGCCGTTTACGACATTCAATACACCAGCCGGCAGCAGGTCTTCAATCATTTCCAGCAGGTAAAGGATAGAA
>NZ_ANPF01000046.1:0-29591 GCF_000328325.1 Halobacillus sp. BAB-2008
GAATGCTCTCGGACTGGTATTCTGTGAAGTCGACCCCGTTATACACGACGCTTCCTTTCTTCTCGAATACCTCTTCAGGAAACTGCTTCGCGACCGCTTTCGATATGGCTACGATATGATCGGCAAAGTGAGGCATGACCTTCTTGAACAGAAAGCTTCCATGCAGATCACGCACATGCCAGACCGTCTTCTTTCCGGCCAGCTTCCCGGCAAGCAGCCCATAGATCGTGCTTCTATATGTATTGGTGTGAACCACGTCGATGTGTTTCTTTATATAGTCGGTCAAACGGTATAAATCTCTGAAAAAGGTGACGAGACTCCGCGGACGTTTCACGATGTTCAAG
This sequence comes from Halobacillus sp. BAB-2008, assembly GCF_000328325.1. NCBI lineage: Bacteria > Bacillati > Bacillota > Bacilli > Caryophanales > Bacillaceae > Halobacillus > Halobacillus sp. BAB-2008. The sequence goes on from NZ_ANPF01000046.1 coordinate 345, forward strand.
CTGCTCATCGTATGAGGAGCAATCGTGACTGCCTCGTCCTTACGTAACTTATTCTTCAATGGACTGTTCTCCGGAACGATCAGATGTGGCCGGATGGATTCCTTATTTATTTCCTTGATCAAATAATAAAGACTGAACTCCGCACCGCCCATTTCTTCTGCGTGATCAATATAGGCGACTTGCAGCAGCTGTTGCATGGTGCCTCTCCCCCCTTATCTCCCGGAAGGAAACGGAATCGTTACCAACGCTTAGGCTTTCATTGACCTGCTTGACCCATCTGCTTATCACCATGAATCCCCAGAGGAAATTGTAAATATCGAACGATAACGTTTTGCCTGCCTCTGATTTTCGGAACAAGGAGGTGACAAACGGTACATCTACATAAGCGAGCAGCGGGTTGGAAGAGGCTAGGACTTCCCTTTCGATCCATTTCCCAACCTCCGGGTTCCTCATCACCTTTTGGAATGGCGGAAGAAATACATTCTTAGGACGATAAATGAATGATTCCGGTAGATAACAGGCGAGCATGCTCTTCAAAATATATTTCTGCTCTCCCTGCCGGCACTTCTCTTCCTTAGGAACGCGCGCTCCGATCCCGATCATTTCCCGGTCAAGGAAAGGATAAAGCGTCTGGACACCGTTAATATGGAGGGGATCATGAATTTTCGGCGCGGATAACCCCGACGCTCGAAGGATGACCCTTAATGTCGCGAGCTGTTCATTCTCCGGCAGCCCCTCTACCAGAGGTATAGAGTGCTTATAAAACGATTCGAGTAAGTCATACCTGACAGATTTGCTGATAGGAAAGCCCACTCCATCGAGACTGTTCGTCATCATGATCATGGCATAAAACATCGGTCCGGATACGCTTTTCTTGAAAGCTCTCAGAGGCGTCCCGATTTTCGGGTCACCGTCCGACACCTTCATCCACTCGTACCCCTGCCGTGCCCATTCTCTGAGCGGACGCGGCACTTTATATACTTTCTTCCAACTATGTACATCTTGATGTGTCGTGAATAAGTAGTCGGCTCCCGTTCCATCCACGGCCAGGGGGAACGGCGAACCCGAGAGACGATCGGCAACCATCAGCCGGGACTGCAGCGTCGCCTGATCGACATAAGGGAAAGCGTAGTCCTTCCCCAGATTTCCTAAGACATCAGTCAACCGGCTCTCATCAAAGGTCATTTGATGAAAAGGCATCCCGATCGCATCCGCCACTTTTTCGGCAAACGCTGCTTCCTGATCGTCCGCTCCGAAGGAATAGTTCTCAAGAGTCACATCCTCGCGTCCGTTTTCCTTCAGCTTGGCAGCAATCAACGCAGAGTCGACTCCGCCGCTGAAGAAGACGCTCGATCCTCCCGGTATATCAAGCAACTCCTCCAGCCGGCGGTCGACCTGCTCTCCAGCGTGAGAGGAATCATATATCTCCGTATCCCAGCTCTCTTGCAGCGGGGCGATCGATAATTCATCGTCCGAGAATACCAGCTTATGCAGCGGCGGAATCCGCTTGACCCCTTCATACACGCCCTGATCAGCCGGCAGACATCCCGTTTCGAAATAATGATAGATGGCTGCCTCATTCAGCTTCCCATTTGTGAATCGTGCCAGCAGCCGTTGATCATTCGAACAGTAGAAGCCGTGTCTGTCACTGAAGTAACAACTCTGCTCCGGTGTGGAAAGAGGAACTTCAATCGACACATGCCGTCTTCCTTTCTGCAGGCGGATCGTTCCTTCCTTATACGGTCTGCCATCGGATTCAGGTGACCATGTATTGCTCACCCTCCACAGCAGTTCCGTACCGGTATCCTCCATCGGGAACATCCGGTCCCTCCGCTTTCCGATCACAGCAAGTGCCGTAACGCTGTGACGATGGTCGAAATACATATATTCTATATCCTGATCAAGCCAGAACCGGTGATCTTCCATCTTCCCTTTCCAGTCAGCGAGCCCCACTAGACTGCCGCTGTATAAACAGTAGAACACTAGCAATTCCTCCTTTATTGCGCACGCCTGTCCGCTGCGGAAGCTTTCCCTTCCCTTCGCGTTTTCCACATACGCGTTGCTGCCGACCTTCCGAAACCGAGATCCAACACCCACCCGGCGAACACAAAGCCGATCATGCCGACCAGCACCTGAACGACGAGTGCTGATATTCCTTCCCATTTCCACACAGGAAGCAGACATAGAACCATGAACAGGGATGCCCCGAGTACTCGTCCGGTCCGCGCCCACGGAATCGGCAGGTGCAGCACGTTTCTGCCGAGCAGGATGCTGAAGGCCATCGCTGATCCGTACGATAGAAGCGAAGCGATGGCGGCCCCTTCCGCCCCGGCAGCAGGAATGAAGAGGAAATTAAGCACCAGATTAAGCGAAGCGCCAAGCAGGACCGGCCATATTTGCAGGCGGGTCCGCTTGCTTAACGTGAACGGAAGATCGAAATACGATTCCTTCATCCCATTCAGGAATACCGCCGGTACGATCCATGGCATCAGTGCCGCTGCAGCAACCCGGTAGGCTTCCCCGAAAAAAACACTCCCGATGTTCGGCGCCAGCATGACGATTCCGATTGAAGACGGAACGGCAATGATCAACAACAGCTCGAACGTCTTGTTCATCTGCCTGTGCATACTGGCCCGCATGCCCCTCTCAAACTCACGAATGATGATAGGCGAAGAAGCCGAAACGATGACGCTGATGATGACAAGCAGCGTCTGCTGAATGAAATCGTAGGATACAGCATACAAACCGACTTCTCTCTCACCGATCATCCAGCCGAGCATCAGCCGGTCCATGCCGTAGATGACCATCGCCATAGCGAACGTAGCCGTCAGCGGGAGTCCATATCGCAGCAACTCACGGATCAGCGCCGGATTCACTTTGTTCAGGCGAACCGCTCCCCACTGTTTCTTATGGATGAACAAGAGCGGAAGAATGTTCCCGACGAGCAGGCTGATAATTAAAGCGTTGGCACTTAAACCATAGGACACAAGAGCGACACCGACAGCTAACGTGATCACAGCCCTCGCAATGGAAAGGATTCCGAAAGCCAAAGGCGCAAGCTGTGCCCGCAGAATCGATAAGTTCATCTCAAACCAATTGGACGCAAACATGAACATCAGACCGATGATCCAGATGAACCCCGCCCCCGCATACTGATCCCAAACGACATATACCCCTCCATATAAGAGGGCGACGAAAGACATCAGGACGGCGTAGGAAACAAGCACGGTACTCAAGAATTGATCCATATGATTTTCTATGTAATTCGTGTAGAAGCGGAACGCACCAAGCCTGAGCCACTGAAACGATATGATCCCCGACATCTTCGCAACAATGAGCACTAACGCATAAATACCGTACTCCTCCGGAAGAAGCATCCGGGTATAAATATAAATAGCAGAAAAATTGATCAGGCCGGGGATGCCCCTTGCCAGAAAATAAATGATCGTATGACGTGCTAGCACAATGTTCTCCCTTCCGATGAATCGCATAACATTATTAAGAACAATTAGTTCTTAATAGAGAATTACTTTTGAATTATTATACCACCCTTCCCACAAAAAACAAGACAAACATACATTTTTTTACATAGAAGCAGGTGGTTTTTTCCCGGTAACGAACGCATTTTCAGTTTTAATGAACGAACATTTCTTATAAACTACAATAAACGTTCTTCATGAAGAACACAAGTAGCAAATTACTAAAATATGTATTTTTAACCTTTATTACCCTTAAATATTGTTGCTCTCCCTGGGGTTACTGATTAACTATAATTAGGAAGTTTTCTTTATCATGAATGGACTTTTGGGGTCCGTCCTGTTTCTAAATAACCTGTTCGTTACAGGTCTACTATTGAACCTGTTCAAACATTATGGCACGAAAAAGAAGCGTGCAGTCATATTCTCAACGCTTCTCTTTCAGATCCTATTCACGAAGTCCACGTCTTCCGCCTTCCGTTATTCGAGCGTACTTAGGTGGAGCTTTGTGATTACCTATGTATGTTGCTTTCTTATGGGAATTTATTGCTTAGAATAAAAACTATCTAAACAGCCCCGTACCCTCCTAATATTAATTAGTGAAAATATTAACTTACTAGAGTATCATACTTAAGTACTTTAAACCCCATATAAAAAGCCACTCCAATTGGAGTGGCTTTTTGTAATGCTATTAACGAAGAAGTTGTAAAACTCCTTGTGGCTGTTGGTTCGCCTGAGCAAGCATTGCTTGAGAAGCTTGAGAAAGAATAGAGTTCTTCGTTTGCTCCATCATTTCTTTAGCCATGTCTACGTCACGGATACGAGATTCCGCAGCAGTCAAGTTTTCAGAAGAAGTGCTCAAGTTATTGATTGTGTGATCTAAACGGTTTTGTACTGCACCTAGTTTAGAACGCTCAGACGATACTGTTTCAATAGCAGTTTGAATTGTAGTTATCGCAGAATCAGCAGCATCTTGTGTACTCACATCGATACCACCAACTGAGAAACTATCTCCATCAGCTGCAGCTGCAATAGTAATTACTGTATTTCCATCTGCATCTTCAAATACACCAGAACCGGCATCAGTTCCGATAACATTGCCTTCGGCATCAGATAACTCTAATGTTCCACTATTATCAGCTACAGTATAGGATCCAGAAGTAAGTTTATGTTCATTGTCAGTAACAGCTGTATCGGCTACTCCACCAATTGTTCCACTTACTGTTTGTACTCCTAGTACACTAGCACGCATATCTGAAATATTTAATTCAATGTTTTGACCAGAGTTAGATCCGATTTGGAATTTACCGCTGAAGGAACCATCTGTAAGGTTTTGCGTGTTAAATTCCGTGTTTTGGCCAATACGTGTAATTTCATCAGAAAGCTGGTTTACTTCTTTCTGAATTTCTGCACGATCCACGTCTGTATTCGTATCGTTAGCAGATTGCACTGCTAGTTCACGCATACGCTGAAGGATCGAATGAGTTTCATTAAGAGCTCCTTCTGCTGTTTGGATCAAAGAAATACCATCTTGTGCATTTTTTGAAGCCATGTCCAAACCTTTGATTTGGCCACGCATCTTCTCTGAAATTGCTAGTCCAGCAGCATCATCTTTAGCGCTGTTAATACGAAGACCTGAAGATAGTTTCTCCATTGAATTCTGTTGTGCTTTGTTTGCATCTCCTAATTGACGATACGTGTTAAGCGCTGCGATGTTGTGATTAATTCTCATAATTTTGTTACCTCCATGTTTTTGTATTTATGAAGACACATCCTTGTGTCCCCACGATGTATAACCACTCTATGTAACTAGAGTCATTACCTTCTACCAATCTTTCTTCTTTCAACCATGACCTTCTCCCCGGACGCGCCCAGGCATTCGTGCCATTCGGATCATCAACTTCGATGATCATTAGTAATATCGGTCACCCTCTCAGCTATGTTTAGCAGATTTTCTCATTTCTTCACAAAAATAATTACAGCACCTGCAGCCGCTCCCTCCGGTTCCGGAAGCGCCCGATTTCCTTGTCGAAGTAGAGCTTCACATCCCCGACCGGACCGTTGCGCTGCTTGCTGATGATCAGCTCGATTTCGTTTCCGGTGCTTCTGCTGTAGTAGTCTTCGCGATAGAGGAATCCGACGACGTCGGCGTCCTGTTCGATGTTGCCGGATTCTCTTAAATCCGAGAGCATCGGGCGTTTGTCTTTGCGCTGTTCGACACTGCGGGAAAGCTGGGAAAGGAGAATGATTGGGACGTCGAGTTCTTTGGCGAGCAGCTTGATGGCGCGGGTCATGGCGCCGATTTCAAGATCGCGCCGTTCGTGGTAGCCGGGGGCTTCGAGGAGCTGGAGGTAGTCGATGACGATCAGAGGGCGGGTCAGCTGATGTTTGCGGATCATCTGCTTTAAGTGGGCACGGATTTCGGGTACGGTGTAGGCCTGCTCGCAGAGATAGAGCTTCCATTGTGACATCTCGCCGATGGCATCCAGACAGTTGCGCAGGTCGCTTTCGGACAAAGTGCGCAGCTTCCACTTATGGCCGTCCACTCCCGCTTTCGCTGACAGCATCCGCCTAACAAGCGCCTTCTGCGTCATCTCAAGCGTCAGGAAAATCGTTTCGCCGCCGCTTTCGCAGTGGCGGGCGGCGAGGTTCAAGGCGAAGGCGGTTTTGCCCATCGAAGGACGGCCGGCGAGGATGACCAGATCCCCGGGCTGCACGCCTCCGGTGATCTGATCGACCTCGTCGTACCCGGTCGAATAGCCGGTCATCGCGTCGTCCTCCAACGGCTCCAGTTCTTTGGATACTTCAATGAGGGTGTCATAGAGTGAGGGGTCTTCGATGACTCGTTTCACTTGGCGGTATTTCTCCAATTCTTCGAGGAGGAGATCGAGGGCTTCTTCCGACGGTTTCTGCATATAGCGCTGGGCCGCTTCCCTCGTTTTCCGGTTGCGGTAGGCGTCGATGACGAGGAGCTGATGATGCTTGAAGTCGACGGTCGTCGGAATCGAGGTCGCCATTTCCGTCATATAGCTGACGCCCCCGACTTCGCGCACCTTCTCACCAAGCTCCGTCGTCACCGTCACCATATCGACAGGCGCTCCTGATTCATCGACCTTCCTGATCGCCTGAAAAATCATCCGGTGCCGCCCGTCATAGAAATACTCCGGCAACAGGATTGTTTCCCCGGCAAGCATTCCGTCCACAAGCAAACTTCCGATCACCGACACTTCCGCTTCTTTGTTATACATCATCGTTCCCATCTCCTTAATAGTTCTTCGAATTTCTGAAAAAATTCCCGCTTCACTTCTGGCGGGACCGCCGCCGCTTCTCGCTTCCACTGCTCGACCTTCTCCATGAAATCATCCTCTTCCTCCTCATAAGCGGCGATGTCCGAGATGACCGGCGAATAAGGATAACGCAGCGCGTGCTCCGTCACGTTCGCTTTCACCTTCTCGTAATCCATCCGCTCAAGCGCCGGGATCCACACATCCAGCTTCCTTTTCGTCACCTTGAACTTCGGTGCATACAGCTCCTCCAGCATATCGACGATTTCAAACGCCTTTTCGTATTTCATCCGACCGTCTCCTCTCGTTTCTCTTCATACATCGCCATCCATACCGACGCCCTGTCCGCCTCTTCCCGCGGACGCCTATCCTCCCGCTCCACATCCGCAAGCGATCGGACGCCGCGCGCCTGCCAGTTCTTCAAGATCGACTCGATATACCGGAACGACCGCTTGTTATTCTCGACCGCCACCCCCATCGCCGAAGTCACCACCTCATCAGGCAGCTCCTCCGCCCAAGCCGTAATCCGCTCCGCCACATGCGGCGACAGCGTTCCGACGTTCTGCTCGTAGAAAAGGTGCGGACGCCCCGGCTCTTCTTTTCCTCTCCTCTCTTTTCTTTTAAGAAAGTCCCCCTCAACACCCTCCCTGCTGTCCTCCCGCTTGTCCGCCCCGCCGGCCTCCTTCACACAGGAAATCATCGTGTACGAAGGCGACGAATGGCGGGATCCGGACCGGAACGACAGGTAGCCCTTCTCCGCAAGCTCCTTCCGCGCGCGGAGGAACATCTTCTCACTCATCGCCGACTTCACCAGCACCGCAGCCGTCGGCACCGTAAACTCCTCCTTCCATCCCGTCTTGTTGTTGAACTGCATCAGCACATACCAGAGCAGCGACGCAGACGCCGACACCTCATTCAGCTCCACCTCATCGTGGAACGCATTGATCTCCTTCAAATAATTCACAGCCTCATCTCCTATTTTTTTTAATTAATTTAGAAGGAAAAACTCCTTCGTATCTATAATCGAGAAAGAGAGGCATTTTGGTGTCAAAAAAATCAAAATTTCTTCAAATTTTTTTCGAACTATAAAAAAGAGAGCATTTCCAACGCGCAAAACGCCGAAAATCCTCTATTCAGGTTTAACCGTTTGACGAGGAGGAATTAGTAGGTAGAAGAAAACCGTCAGGAAAAGAATGCGCGGTTGGAAAGTGACGAGGTGGACGTACGTGCAGAAAGAATTTTTCTTTACCCATATCGAGAAGACCCCTGTGTTGATGGAAATATTGAGAGCCGACCGCTTCATCGTCCTCGCCGATTTCAAGGCGTCGACGTTTACAGTGGAAGGAAACGATAAGCGAGAGGCGATTATGGAGATGATCATGAAGCTGAAGTGGGAAGCTTGAGCTCAAAAATAGAAGGAGATGGAGAAAGAAGAGATTCATGGAACGAAGAAAACCACCTTCCAAGGTTAGTGACAACAGGGAAGGTGGTTTTTCACGTCTTTATCTTATTTACTTAAACCTCCAGTACAAAATCTTCGTCAATTTCCGATAGACCTCCGTCCCCGCAGCTCGGACATACGACATACCACTTGTTCCATCTTTGTTCTTGCAAATGGTAATTGTTCATATGCTTTATCAGCTTATGCCCGTAGTTACAATGGACCTTAACCCAGAATTCATTGCAGGCTTTACACTCATAATGAAGTTTAGGATGACCACCACTCGTCAGAAGTTTCCGCTCCTTGACCGATTCGTCTTCCCCGCAGTTCCAACAGACACTATGCTCTCCAAGATGATATTCCATGATCAAACGAAACCAATTCTTAAAAATATACGTTTTGGAAGGAATCATATAAATAGCGTTGTATTTATGGGTATTTTCTTCTGTGGACGTTTCACTGAATTTCGAATCGTTATACAGCACGTGATAGAGAGGAAACTCGCTGTCCTCCTCCTCAGAGATTTCCCCATCTGAGTGGATGATCCCAGATGCCAGTAGCGGTGTATCCCATTTAGAAGAACGGGGCTTCATTTCTCCGTATTTATCAATAGCGACTTCCTGAACATCCCGGACCCACTGATCTTCCCCTTGTGATCCGTAGTCCCTATACTTAGCATCGAGAATGGCCATTCCTTTATCTCTGCCTCCTGAAGTGAACTTGAATACAAAATCAGGAGTAAGATAGTTCTCTCCAAGTAAATTCATCCTAGGTTCATAGAAAATTTCCACTTGCCAATTGTTCCAATGCAACTTAACCGGGGGAACATTAGATGCTTTCGCACTGCCCCCCTGTAAGTATCTACCAAGGGAAGCAGTTATACCTGGGCTTCTATCCAGTTTCCACCCCATCTCATTCGTAAGTAAATGAATCATCTTATAAAGGGTCCATCTCTCGAATATCTTATCCACCTTCGCTGTGCTGACTTGATGCTGATGACTTCCTACATGCAAGGAGACAGAAATTTCATCCTTGATTCGGTTTACTGCCTGCCAGGCGACCCGATACGTCGGATTATGCAGAAATACCTGCGTGGGAAGGAGGGGCATACGCTCCTTCAACTCAAGATCAGCAAATAAAGGAAGCTGCAGCAATCGCTCGGCCGTTTCCTTCAACATATCGTATTGATGAGAAGCACGTTGATACTCTTTTCTTTTAGTTGCAAGTCCTTTAAGCTTCTCCAGCTGTTTCATACCCATCCACGCATTTTCAATCTGATCGGAACCATCGACTTTTACCGGAAGTTCTTCTTCCAAAAAAGCAAGAAGGTCCTGCTTCTCCTCGGATATAACAATTTCATCACCATCTAATTGAATGCTCAATATTTGAGCGAATTCAAAAATATATTTATTATATTTACTAGAGGTCGGAATAGCGACAGCATCGATTCCACCCGGCTGCTTACGAACATACCCGCGGATCAGAATCCTTCTGTATTTCCCTTCCGATTGTTTTTGTGCTTCCTCGCAAAATGCCCTATAAAATCTTACATGCGACGGAACATGCGCACTGTTCAGCTTGATTTCACCGAATAAACTGTTCGGCTCAACAAAAGAATACGTATTCTTCCTGACATATTTCACACTGAGAATCGGTTCTTCCCTTTTAGCGTACTTAAAATAAGCTTCCATCCCGGCACTTGAGAGATGGTGATAATACTTGTTTTCTTTGGTAAACGCCCCGGCAAGCTCCACCTCCAGCTCTATGTACTCCATGTCTTGATCTATCTCCCGGCTTTGAGCAAAATGAACCTTTGCGATAGCCGCTTCGCGGACGGTTCGCTCTCCCTGTGCGTACCGCTCGATTACCTGTGAGTACTTTTGATGGACACGATCATATATCTCCCCATCTTCCACCATATCCGCACTCCCGAGTGTACATTGTATTTCTGTATCGCTCTTACGGAAGTACATATCCAACTCATTTGATATATTACGTAAATGAGACATAGATGTTGGTTCCTGAGTCCCCATGACGGATGCGTATTGAACTAAGTCCTCCAACAGCTGTTTGATCAACTTATTCTCATACGTAGCGGTCACAGGAAGAAGCGACCGGCTCCGGTAGCTCGGCTTACCAGGATTCATATATTTCTCTATCTCCATCTGCATATCGAAACGCCCATAGGCCTTCGGTTTTTTCTTTGTTGTCTGCAGTTCCAGTACCGCATGAGGCGTCGCACTTATTTGTTGGATAGCGCTGGTCAACTTGTCCAACTGCTCCTGTAATTCCATGACGATTGTCTGGGAGTTAATCCCCACTCTTGCCATGTTCCGATTATCGCGTACCAAGTCTTCATGTATCTTGTACAGTTCCGCCACCATCTCTTCATACTCTTCCATCGGTAAAGAAGACGGGATGAAGCGCACCGAACCCATTACATTCCTTTGACTGCCAACCATGCTGACAAGCTTGGCCTGACCTGCATTGGTCATCCCCGTCACTAGACTTGATTCATCGAAATTATAGTAATTTTTCTTCCCATTCTTCTTACTCGAAAAGAATGTCGGTTCAAACCATATATCCTTTTCTTCACTGTAAATGAAGGTAGAGGTAAACGTTCCATCTGGAGAAGATAATAGTACAGATTCCATTTCCTGCTGTTCGCCAACGAACCGAATACCAATCTGCCTTATGGATTTCTGCTTTTGGCTGCGATAGTGATTAGGTATGACCCACTCGCCATCATTATTCATCTCTATCCTTTCCCCTACATCGAGACCGGAAACAGGAAGCATCTTATTTATTGGTGTTTTACGATGATCATAAAACACCTTTATCATATAAACTTCTATGGCCATAACCAATCAACTCCAGTAAGAATACAAGCCTGTTTTCTTGTATCTGCGCTTCATTTTCTCCAGTTTATCCAATGCGGATTTCTCCTCTTTCACATGAGGCTTGACCGCTTGGATCAAGCTGGTGATGACCTGTTCCTGTTCCACCATGTCATGAATCCTCGGCAAAAGCTTCAGTAGAGTGAGGTCATCCACGAGCTGCTCCACACTACATCCCAAATTCTTCGCCGCTTTATAGTACAGACGAATATGCTTTTCCGTACGCTCATTGAATTCAATGTCCCAGTTCTTCAATTCTTCCTTAATGGCATCCAAGGCTTCTAAGAAGGGTTTTGACATGGTTTCTGAATTTAGAGAGTCTGCCTTCATGTATTGGGATGAAATGTTATAGTTTCCGACGTCCAATACCAGCGGCGTATCCTCCGAATCCTGACGATACATGGGGACAACAAAACTTCGGTCTATGACTTTTGGACTCATGGCCTGGACGGCACCATCGACATTCATGGTACCGATAATACGGACATTATCAGGAATTTCTAATTCAGCGGGGTACCTTTTTAAATTTTCAAACCTTGTGATTCTTTCATAGTAGGATACCGGGTCCAACCCTAGATCCTTTAACTGTTCCCTATCCAATTGTCCATCCTGATACACTTGTTGAGTAATCCACTTTAGTTCTTGTTCATTCTGCTTATACTCGAAATCACTATATAAGCGTACCTTCTCCCCCTTCAACTCCCTTTTGCTTAGTAAGTCGGCTAAGTAATATTCGATTTGGGCGAGGTTCATTTCATCTAAACAGATAAAATAGAGCTGCGTCTTGTTTTTACCGGCCTCAATCAGACAATCTAAAAATGAAGACGGTATATAGAGCCTTCTCATAGGGTTATAGAATCCTAAAAGATCCTGTTTATCTGTCCAGCTCGGCTGCACAGGAATAATTTCATATCGAGCATTCATGACTTTGGCTAACTGTTTTACAATGGTCGTCTTTCCCGTTCCTGAAGGGCCTGATAAAACGACCATTTGTTCTGTCATTAAAGAAAGGAACAAATGACGCAGTGTTTGTTCTTGGTATAAAAAACCCCTTTCCCCGATCTGCTCCTGAATACCTTTCAATAATTCATAAGGATTGGATGGTATAGGCAAGAAGTCTTCCTCTACTTCCAGTTGTTCTTCCCGTTCATCTTCATCAAAAGTAAATCCCAACTTCTCGAGATCATTTTGAAGAGCAAAGAGTTTCTGTTTCGTTTGTGTTAAACGATCTCCCTCCTCTTTCAAACGATCCAATTGTTGCTTATGTTCGTTCTGCTGATCATTTAAATCAGATAAGTCATTCGCTACTTTGGCTTTAATCAGCTCAGCAGCATCGACGAATCTACTTTCCTCTCCCTCATAAAGAGACGGCTTCGCTAGAGCAAGGATGCCTAAATCCTTCTTCTGCATGCCAATTAAGTCAAAGATTGCATCAGAATCTTCAATAGGATGGACGTCCGGAAAAGTGGTTTCCAGTATATTACCTTTTCCTATTTCGAATTGCGATTTCGAAAGCTTGAACTTTGCAGCGACTAAACAGCCGTTCTTCAATTCCTCCCCCTTTTTCTTCCTGCAATAAATGCTTAATTCCCGTAATCCTTCTCCCGTAAAGATTTGACGATTCAATGCCGACCCGTTATAAGGATTGATCAACTGTCGAATAAAGAAAAACGGTTTATCCTCTACTGGATTGCTCACACGTCCCACCAGCCAAAAATCCTCCAATTGCATACGGTCTGAAATGTAAGAATTCTTCTGCTCCGGTGACAAAGAAGTGTACACTTCTTTTGTAATCGCTCCCATCAATAAAAACCTCCTTGAACTTAGATACAATCTCCCCCGAACTTGAAATAAACGATCACTATGTACTAAATCGGGATTACGCATTATATCGGTCTAAATATTCAATTTATTAACATATTATTCTAAATGAAATCGCAAGAAAGAACGTTGTGCAGATTTCTCAAACTACCTAAGATACATAGAGATGAACCAAGACAGCGTAGCAGCTATGGTGCCGTTAAATATATGGAGCAATTCCCCCCTTTCGCCAGTCCATTCCCATAACTTGACACCTATGTTAAAATTAATTTTTCAAAGAAATTTTTTGATAAGGAAATTAATTATTAAACCTCACAAGTATTTACATTTACAAGTCTATATAATAATCTAAACCCAACTTCCACACCGGGAGTTGGTTTTTTTGTACTCAAACTATTTACTTATTAATACGACAGAAAACGAGATTCACAGTGACACTTTAGACCTACTGGATTATAATGCAATTATCTACAAAATATTACATGATCTGCCAAACAAACATCCAGACTCAGACTATATATACTCCCATACGGGAACTCAAAAAAGTGTAAAGGAAGTGGAAGGTGAATTTTCTCAAAGGTTATCTCCTTGCCCTGAAGAACATCAACAAAAAGCGCTATCTCACGCCGATTCCCATCTTTATTCTGTCGGTCACGATCTATAGTCATTGGAACGACTGGCAGCGCAGTGGAGAATATTACGATATCAGCGGCGTTACCTACACTTTGATGTTCCCGATACATCATTGGCTCGTACTCCTCTGTTTCGTCTGCTATCCTCACGCTATTACATGGGTACAATCCACCTGGCTGTACCGGTTCATTTTCCGGGAATCCTCCTTCTTCAAGCAATCCGGATCGACGTTATTACGGTTATTGGACATCGAGCGTAACACTCCTGATGATTATGTCGTGAGGACGCAAACAATCCGAGGTGCGGATGGCAGGTTGTATGCAGGGAACTATATCGCCAGTCATCCAAAAGGAAGAAGACATAGAGCAAGAAGCTTACATATCTATACCGTCGCCTTCTTCATCTTCAAAGATATCGTGCTCCGATATTTAACACACGGCGGGGTCTTCATCATCAGCCCGTTTCTGTATGTAATCGCCGTTCCGCTCCTTTCAAGGAAAGGCATTCTGCGGTTTATGGAGCAATGACCGAGATAAGATACATGAGAATAATAGGAGGCAATGAAATGCATAGAAAAAGAAAGTGGCTTTTAGTAGTTTTCATTGGTTTATTGGCAGCTGTGCTGGGGGCGTGCGGAAGTGAAGAGTCAAGCGCTGATACGCCCTCTCAAGAAAGTCAAGATCGACCCCAGGACGGGAACCCGGATGACTTCGTCCCTTTAAGTGAAGCGCTGGAAGAGAACGCCATCTGGTTCGGCACGTCCGCGACGGAACCGGGAAGCCTGACGAGAGACACGTCGATCGGCCGGGTGTTCGTCTTTCATAAAGGCGCCGTGAAATACTATAATTACAGGGATCCAGCCGATTCCACTCTCGTGGAGGAGCACTTGACGATCGAGGACGTCGTCGACATGTCCGATAAGGAAATCAAGAAGCACGCCAAACAAAACGGGGAAGAGGTCGATCTAGGTGACTACTCTCTCGATATCGCTCTCGACGATTCCGGCAACCTGACAGAATTCGAACGTCTGATTACCGATCAGCGCCCGGAGGATGAGAAATATCCGACATTCTCGAGCACGATCATGCCGACGAATTTCTTCGATACAGATTTCGTTGCCATCGGAACGAGCCGGCTGGTCAAAGGAGGCTGGCCGGCAAGCGGCTATCTCCTCACGAAAGTCGACAAGCCTACCATCTTCATCCTTGATGATGCCGATACGAAGAATAAACGCGTAACCGTTGAAGAGTATTAAAAGAAGAGGCACAAGCTGCATACAGCTTGTGCCTCTTCTTTTATGTACGATTAGGATGGACAATCGGCTTAAATCCACCCAATTCCACGATTTCCTGTTTTCCACCGGCCGTAACGAGGTAAAAGTATTCCTTTTCCATAGCCTCTATTCCCTCAACCGTTATCCCCTTCTTCTTATAGAAATTTACGATTTCACTTCTCGCGGCGGTAGATACATTTCCCGAAAACCCTTTGTCTGTTTCCGGGGGAGGCGTGGGAATGTCCTCCTCGGCCCGCTCCTTCTCCGGCGCACCTTGGTTATAGATTCCCTGCAGCAGTTTGATGATTTCAGAGAATCCCAGTAACACGACTCCCCAGACGACCCCGTAGATGACGAAGGACCAACCAAGTGTTCCTTGATCGTAGCCATAGGAAGGCTCCTCCGTTCCGTAAACCAACCCTAAAATGATCCCTCCAACAATGGATAACACGCCGAGAATAAACAGCGCTGTAGCAATCGGATTTTTCTTCATACCCTTTCCCCCTTCCTCACATAGTCCTATGTATTCCCTATTTCCTCTAGTATTCCTTCATTAACCACACCTTTCGGTCATAAAAAAACACCCATGGAGGCTCCTCCACGGGTGCATAGCAACATTATAAAAATCAATTATCTGCCGGAAGTAAACTTCACACAAACCGGCTCCGGAACATACACATCCGACTGGACGAGCGTCAGCTTCCCAGTATCCTTATCCCGCTCAAACAACGTCATCGTGTTCGATTTCTGGTTCGTCGCAATCAAGAATTCCTCCGTCGGGTCAAGGACGAAATCGCGCGGCCAGTTTCCTTCCGTCGACGTCCATTCGATGAACGTCAATTCTCCGGAATCCTGGTCCACTTTGTATGCCGCAATCGAATTGTGGCCGCGGTTTCCGGCGTAGATGAACTGTCCGTCGGACGAGATGTGGATCGCACTTCCGTCGTTCGTCTCCTCGAACGTTTCCGGGATCGTCGTGATTGCCTGCTTTTGGGTAAAGCTTCCGTCCTTTTCGTCATAGTGAAGCACGAGTACGTCGGAGCTCAGCTCAGTCATGACGTAGGCATATTTGCCGTTCGGGTGGAAGGTGATGTGGCGCGGACCGGCACCAGGTGCTGTCTTAAACACTTGGACCTGATCGAGCTTCCCATCATTCACCGCATAAGAAATCACGCGGTCGCTTCCAAGGTCGATGGCGATAACATACTTCTCATCCGGCGTGAAGCCTGCATAGTGCATGTGCGGCTTCTCCTGGCGTTCGTGCGGGCCTGTCCCTTCGTGCTCCACGACGGAAGCAGCCGGATTCAGCGATCCGTCTTCATTCGTTAAATAGGAAGCAATTTTCGTCGTATGGTAATTCGCTGTCACGACCGTGTTCGTATCGCGGTCGACGCTCACGTGGCACGGAGGTGATCCGGCTGCGAACTGCCCATTCAGCGGTGTCAGCCCCCCGTCGCTTTCGATCGAGAACGCCGTCACGCCGCCTTCCTCGTCGTCTTTAGCGACCGCATATAAGTACTGGTCATCGTCACTGACCGTTACATACGTAGGGTTATTCAATTCAGCAGCGAGCTTCACATCGCCAAGCTCTTTCTTCTCCGTATCGAGCGTGAACTGGTACACGCCTTTACTTTCCTGTTTCGTATACGTACCGACATATCCATTATACTTAGCCATTCCAAAACTCCTTTAACGATTAGTGTGCTGCGTTTCTTATCTAATTATCTCATAAACTAGTGTATTGCAAAATGAAACACCTTTCCAAGTAACGAGAAAAAGAACGTAACCTGATATCAGGCTCTGTATATAGTCGCGCACACGAAAAAATTCCGATAAATTGTAAATAAAACCCAAAACTTGACTCATAGTCCATGGGCAGATCACCGAAACCATTGGATGATTTTCACATGGCTAATTATATTGAAAGTAAGTTGTACAACGTGGTTATAGGAATCAAAATTCGCAAACTCCGCACAGAAAGAAAGTGGACGCAAGAGGAGCTGGCCTTCCGTGCCGGGATGGACGTGACCTACATCAGTGATTTAGAAAACGGAAAGAGAAATCCCACCAACATCACCATGAAAGCAGTGGCGGAAGCATTAGAAATCGAATACAACGAAATCTATCCCACCCCGGAAGAGATAAAGGAGTATAATTAAACCTGTTCCTTTATCTCTTCCCGCTCCTCCGGCGCCATCCCCGGTAACACTCCAACCATTCCCCGAACGAGGTGAACCCCATTGAAAAAAGAATATCTCTACTTTACCATCGAGCAGGAACGTATCTGCATTGAAATCTGGTGCGGTCTCTTGTCCTACTTTGTTATTGGCAGCGTGCTTGGAACTTTCGAGTTTGGAAGTCTCCGTGAAGGCCGTGATAAGGAGGAGGCTGTCGGTTATGTTGTGGAGCAGTTGAGGCAGGAGATTGAGAGAAGGAAATGACTGTCCCATCCCCCCCATAGAAACCATCAAATATATCCTCAGAAACTCTCATCATGGAATGCACCGTTAAATAATATAAGAGACCTGATCCTAACTGCGAGGTTTTGGCCTCCCGCAATAAGAGCAGGTCTCTTTCCATTCATGCTATGTGTCCGTCCTTACTTAAACGAAAAAGGAAACAACCACCAGCATCACAAATGCTGTAAGCCATGCCAACGTAGTCGGAATGGACCACACCATCATTTGTTCTTTAGCGTTCTTAATACCAAGCATCCGGTTTACGACCCAATAGAAGCTGTCATTAAAGTAAGAGAATAAGAGGGATCCTGTTGTCGCTCCGACTGCCGCAAGAGGCATGTAGACTCCATCGACTCCCGCTAATATCGGCGCCGTGATGGAAGCCGCGGTAATCATCGCTACCGTTCCGCTTCCCTGCACAAGTCGTACAAAGCTGGATACGAAGAATGGCAGAAGGACGAGCGGCACAGACATGTTTACGATCAATTCGGCGACATAGTCCCCTGATCCACTTTCACGAAGAACGTTTCCGAGAGCACCACCAGCACCTGTGACGAGTAAAATGATACCGGCAGATTTAATTCCTTCTTCCATACGGTCAAGTGAATCCGTGCGGCTTAAGCGAGTCGTCAATGTATAAATCGCGAAAACCAAGCCGATCCCGACGGCAATGACGGGATTACCGAAGAACTGGATATAGCCGAAGATACCTTCTGTTAATCCTTGCGCAGAGACGACTGTATTGGCAAAGATTAATAGAATCGGAATTAAGATCGGAGCCATCGACATGAACAAGGAAGGGAGATGTTTGTTCTCCTGCTGATTGATGAATTCTTCATAGGTTTCAGCCGGCTGTTCGGGCCGTATCCATCCTAAGCCATCTTCGTCCGGCAGCTGGTGAATTCGTTTGCCTATCCATTTTGCATAGAATACACCGACGATGATCAATGGAATGGAGAAGATCAGTCCCCACAAAATCATGAGACCGACACTGACGTCGAATATTCCGGCGACCCCAAGCGGTCCTGGAGTAGGAGGGACGAGCGAGTGTGTCACTACTAGTCCGATGGCCAGTGCAACACCCAGGGTAACGATGGAACGTTTCGTTTTCTTTGAAATCGCTTTCAATAATGGAGTTAAAATAACAAAGGCTGAATCGACAAAAATAGGAATGGAAACGACGTAACCCGTTAACGCCATCGCCCAGTCCTCTCTTCGTTTTCCAAGCATTTTCACAAAAGAGTAAGCCAGTCTTTCCGAAGCTCCCGCGACTTCCATGACGCGCCCCAGCATCACACCGAAACCGATGACGATACCGATCGAACCAAGCGTTCCTCCGAAGCCGTCTGTAATGGCATTTGCCACATTGGGAGGGGTCATGCCTGCTACTAAACCGATGACCGAGGCTGAAATAATCAATGCGATAAAGGCATGTATTTTAGTTTTCATAACTAAGAAAACAAGCAAGGCTATACCAATGACCAAACCTAGAATTATTTGTCCACCTGGTGCTTCCACTCACATTCATCTCCTTTATGGTTCTTGATAGAAAGCTTATTTAAATTGCTAATGAAGTTTTGTTTATATATAATGACAAGCGAGTCCTCCCTTGGGCTGTCCGTTCTGGATCTGTGGTAGGGTACGGAACAGGAACCGCACCAAGGGGACTCTTTTTTACGCTTGCATTTATAGGGTTTTACTCTTTATTTTTTAAAAAATGGTGTGTATTTGGCCGCTGCTTTGATGGCTTCCACCATACTGACCGAGCTTGCGATTCCTTTACCGGCAATATCGAAAGCCGTCCCATGGTCTACAGATGTCCGCAAGTATGGAAGACCGTTTGTCACGGATACGGTACGTTCAAAGTCATACATTTTTGCAGCGATGTGTCCTTGATCATGATACAGGGAAAGGACAGCGTCATATCTTCCGTTTGCCGCCTGGTGGAAAACAGAGTCTGCCGGAACCGGTCCGTTCACCTCAACCCCTTGTTCCCGTGCAGCTTCCAAGCCTGGTTTCAATTCGTCTATCTCCTCACGTCCAAACAATCCGCCTTCTCCGGAGTGTGGGTTCAAACCTGCAAGTGCCAGTTTCGGATTTTCGATTCCCAACAGCTCCAAAGCTTTCTTACAACGAATCAAGTAATCTTCCACCCGCTCCTTGGTCATCATAGGGATGGAATCGGCGAGGGATACGTGACGAGTCAGGAAGAAAATGCGCAAATCATTCACTTCGAACATTGTCATCGGATCATCCGCTTCCGTAAACGCTGACAGCATCGCCGTATGGTCGATATAAGGAACGTCTTCTGCTGCTTGCAGCGATTCCTTGTTGATTGGAGGTGTACAGATGGCGTCTGCGTCTCCGGACTCGATTAAATCATGTGCTGCTTTAATATATTCATAGGAAGCACGCCCGCACATGCCCGAAACCATCCCCATTTCATAGCTGTCGAGGTCGACATTGTCGAGATCAATCAAATCGATGGTACCGCTTTCGAAAATAGCCTCTGACGTCTGCTTGATAACATTCAGTTCCAGGTGGGTATGAATGGATTCCATGATTACTTTCAGAACACCTTGGTCCCCAATGACCACAGGATTACATACATCGTAAATTTCTTGCTGCGCCAGAGATTTTATGACGATTTCAGGACCGATACCAGCAGGGTCTCCGGTTGGAATTACGATTACAGGTAGGTTGTTGTTCATTTTTCATCATCCTTTAATTAAAGTTTTTGGTAGAAGAAATCATATAGTTCATACAGGTGTACAAGGCTTTCTTATCCCCGATCATTCCACCCTTAGTTACAATCGGCATACCATCCAGGTAGCCTCCTGTAAAACTTCCATAGGCGGCGAGCGGAAGAATTTCATCTTTCAGTTCAATCCCATGCGCTCTGGTAATCGAGGCTACAGATGCTGTTACATCCCCGCCACTCAAATAGCAGCCTTTGAAGGATTCCCGATGGCTCTGCAAAAGGCGGCGGCTGATGACACCGAGCCCATCGGTTATTCTCTTGGCAAGCCCTTCCTCGGTTGTGCTCTCCTCTTCAGCCATTTGAGAAAGGTTCAACATCTTATGTCCCGGATGGTAGGTCGTCACGAGTAAAATGTCGCTGGCCTCCAGCCTTTCCTCCGCGATAGCGACAATCCGATCCACTTCCTGATCCCATGTTTCTGAAAAAGTAGCCAAGCTGGCAGGATCGACATAAATCGGTTCCACGCCTGTTTTCTGCGTATAATAGTCGATCTGCAGGCCCGTTTGGGAGGTGGCGCTTCCGATGGTTATCAAGTACTTCTCATTCGTCCGCACTTGATTCAATTTCTTACTTGCATAGGCCGCTGTGAATGGCCCGGGGTCGACAGCAAGAATCGGACCATTCATATCCTTGACGACTTCCGCAATCAACTCAATATGTTCCTCCGTCACCGCGTCAAAACAGATGACTTTCGAGTGTTGTTTCGCGTCATCAATTTCTCTCTTCAAAGCGTCCAGACCATCCATGACCACATCGAGACCGACAGAAGTAATCGGCAGGGACGTCTGGCACCGGATGATTTCCTCCACCTTTGATGTCATTAAAGGCTTTACAGGATCCGCTGCTACATCCGTTTGCTGAAGAGGAACATTGTCCACCAGCAGAAATCCCCCGATAGTGGTTCGTGCCGAGTCGGGGAAGGAGGAGACGACCACCGCTACGGCATCCTCTCCGAGAAATTCCAGCATGGCCTCCATTTCACTTCCGATGTTCCCTCGCAAGGTACTATCGATCCGTTTGCTGTATATCTCTCCCCGTCCCAGACGTTCACTTTTCTCCAGAGCCGCTTTCACCCTGCTCTTCGCCATATCTTCGGAAACATAGCGGCTGTCGGTATCCAAGCAAATGGCTTCGTATCCAGCATCCGGCACTGGCAGCCCATGTATGATCGTTGCTGTTTTGAACCCTTTCTTATTCAGCTTGACGCCTGTGGCATTCGCTCCTGTCAGGTCGTCACAAAGCACGACAATACTGCTCACATCCACCCCTCCTTCATCTAATAGACATTGGTTACTTTCTGTAATTCTTCTACTGTATCGCTGTCGATTCGATCATCCGTAATGATGCCGTTGATCTCACCTAAGTCGCACACATGAGCAAAAGATCGCTTGTTGAATTTGCTGTGATCTGCGACGCCCCATTTAGCACTAGCACTCTCGAGCATACGCTTTTTGATATACGACTTCTCTAAAGTCGGAGTCGAAATACCCTCTGTCGGATGAACCGCATTAGCACCAATAAAAACGATGTCGACTTTAATCTGCCTCAAAAATTCCTGCACATGGGCTCCGATGAAAGCACCGACACCTTTCTGGAGTTCCCCTCCGGTCGAAATGACCTGACACTCGGAATTGAGAAGCTCCATCGATATCTTCGCATCATTGGTCACGATCAAGAGATCATCCCTCTTGTTCAAGAGCTTAGCGATTTCAAGATTGGTTGTCCCTGAGTCCAGTAACACCCTTGCATGCTCCGGAATACGTTCCACTGCTTTTCTTGCTATTTGCTGCTTCTCTGCCGTATAACTGGACAGCTTCGTTTGATAAGGAATCTCTTGTGTCAACGTCTCCGGCAGGACCGCACCTCCATGTGAGCGGATCAATTTGCCTTCTTCTTCAAGCGAAGCAAGATCCCTCCGAATGGTCATCGGCGACACATCAAACAGAGAGGATAGCTGATCAATGTAAACCGTTCCTTCTGAGTGAAGCTGCTTTAAAATCTCGAACCGTCTTTCCGCTTGTATCATGTATTTCAACCTCTTCCAATGTTCGTTTGTGTTAAGTATACGCTTTCAGTGAAGTTAAATCAACATAATATAACAAAATATGTTTTTTTATGTTCTTTAATCCTTGAAATATTGTTCGAATTTGTTCGAAATGAGTGAAACCTTAATTTCAAATCATAAAAAAGACCCTTATCTGTAAAAGACAAGGATCCTTCTAACAAACTCTATACTATTGTTAGTACTTAAAATATTGATTTGTAAAGAAGGTAGATAAGCAGCCATATTGGAATTGATAACAATAGACCATTCAAACATCCTTTAGTGAAATTACCTTCTTCATTACTCATGCCTTCCATCCTCTCCAAGACATTGTCTTTCTATGTTTATTTATCTCATTGTAACCAATCATGCATGCGATTAAACAGGAATAATTTGTTGGATGTACGAAAAAAACCGGCTGCTACCAGCCGGTTTCTTGTTAGGAGCTATAATCAGTAATCATATCATGTACTTCCTGCACCTGGCCCTCATCGACCTGCAGGTAATAGATACCGTCGATCTTTTCACCGTTACCTGTCATCTGATAGGTAGTGAGATTATCACCCGCACCTCTGTAATTGGCAAGAAGATCCTTCATGATGTCAAAATCCATGTTCGTCTTGACGTTATTACCGAGGACGTCCATGATGCTTCCTATTTTATTGACAGAACCTACGCTGGCTCCCTTATCAATAATGCCCTCAATAACCTTGCGCTGACGTTCGTTACGACCGAAGTCCCCATCCGGGTCCTGGTATCTCATTCGTACAAACCCCATTGTTTCAGGACCATTCAATTCCATTAACCCTTTTGTGTACTCAAAGCCTTTCTTATAATAGCCGGTATCTGTCCAAGCCAAATCATTATTGACCGTAATTCCGCCGATGGCATCGACCATTTCTGCAAGGCCTTCCATATTCATGCGGACAAAGTAATCCATTTCTACATCCAGCAGGTTCTCAACCGTCTGGATCGACATATCCGTACCACCAAACGCATAAGCGTGGTTGATCTTGTCCATCTTGCCGGCTTGTTTCGCATCACCGACAAGCTCTGTTCTCGTATCCCTCGGGATGCTGATCAACTGGCTGCGATTATTGTTCGGATCGACAGATAAAACCATAAGCGCATCGGAGCGGCCCCGGTCACCATCACGTTCATCCACCCCTAAAAGCAATATATTCAACGGTTCTTTCTTCTCTATTTTCTTCTTCGTTGCCTCATGATCGATGGACTGCACTTCTTCGTGCATGTCATCGTTCACCGTGTTTTTAGCACTGTTATACACGCTGAATACATAGCCGCCTCCTGCTACAAGTAAAAGGACGACTGCTAACAAAGGGATCTTCCACCATAACCCTTTTTTCTTTTTCTTATTTCTATCGCTTCTCATCTTTCCACACTCCGTATCCAAATAAAGTTAAGCCTATGTAACAGAAACCATATATTTCTATCTTTTCCCACTATACCATTAAGCTTCATATGTATCTATTAAATCCCATATTTCTACATTATGTTACGGTGTTCGACATAAGATATATCGGTCAAATCAGCTGATTGTTGAACAAAATAAAAAAGCCTCCTGAAAAGGAGACTTATTCTATAATCTCTTTTCTATTGTATAAACCTTAAAACCATGATGAAGAGGATACTCCAAACAGGTATGGAAAGTACAGCTCCATTAATCAGACCTGCAGCAAAGTCACCTTCTCTTATAATCATCAGCAACTACCCTCTTTCTGATTTATTTTGGAAACGTTTTCAATATTGATTTTATCACAGTTTACCCAAAAAAATTGCAAGAAAAACACTTTTCTATTCTTCTTTTTTTGTCGAGTTATAGTAGAGGGATCCAATAATTGTTTTTATAAGTCTTTAAACCTTAAAAGTTCCAATATATGCAACTTTAAATTTCTTTTTACTTATGTAATTAAATATATTTTCCACTTTTGGTTTATGATACAATCTATTTTGTGATTATTTTATAGGAGTGAATAAATGAAGTATAAAGAACCGATATTTTACAACCCGAATACAAAGAAAGAATATGGGGAGGAACCAAACTGCAGGAACTGTTTGACTATGATATTCCTTCTAATCAAACTGGTGAAGCTTGGTGCATTTCCGGTCATGCTAATGGCTCCAGCACTATAAAAAACGGCCCTCTTCAAGGGAAAACTCTCGCCTATGCATGGGAGCATCACCGCGAACTCTTTTCAAATGAGGAAGGTAACGAGTTCCCTCTATTGACGAAGCTGTTAGATTCAAAAAAGGATCTCTCCGTTCAAGTCCATCCTAATGATTCCTTCGCAAGAGAAGTAGAAGGAGAAAACTACGGAAAAACTGAATGCTGGTACGTCGTCGACTGCGAAGAAGATGCAGAAATAATCTTCGGACATCATGCGGCTGATAAGGAAGAGCTTATACATATGGTAAACAGCGGAGATTGGGACAATCTGCTTCGCAAAATTAAGGTAACCCCTGGAGACTTCTTCTATGTACCTAGTGGCACGATTCATGCTATAGGTGCAGGAATACAAATCCTTGAAACACAGCAAAGCTCTGATATCACTTATCGTGTTTATGATTATGACAGAGTTGACGCCGAGGGGCAGCAGAGAGAACTGCATCTGGAGAAGTCCCTGGATGTGACGAATGCTCCCCACCATGACCCTGCCTTTACAAAGAGCAGGAAGACTAAAGAAGGGCTAGTGGAAGAAACATTGATAGAAGAAGATTATTTCTCCGTATATAAATGGCAGGTAACGGACAGGAGTGAAGAACTGTCTCCTTCTACTTATCTGCTTGTTAGCACGATCGAGGGAGAAGGGAAGTTAACGATCGAAGACCAATCTTACTCCTTTAAAAAAGGGGATCATTTCATTCTTCCGTCGACTATTCATTCCTATACACTACACGGAAACGCGACGTTCATCGTTTCCAAATCTAATCAAAATTGAAGGGGTGCATCTATATGTGGAAAAAAGAATACCAACGTTGGAGAGAATTTCAAACATTAAACGAAGACCTGGCATTGCAATTAGAGCAGCTGGCTGATGATGAAAACCTATTGGAAGATGCTTTTTATAAAGATCTGGAATTCGGCACAGGCGGCCTCCGAGGAAAAATAGGTCCTGGTACCAACCGGATGAATATATACACCATCCGTAAAGCTGCGGAAGGGCTTGCCAATTACATAGAAGAACAACAACTGATCGAACGGGGTGTAGCTATTGCTTACGATTCCCGTTATATGTCGAAAGAATTCGCTGTGGAAACAGCTCGTGTCCTAGGCTGTCACAACATCCCAGCTTATGTGTTCACCTCCCTAAGGCCGACTCCAGAACTGTCCTTTGCAGTCCGCCATTTAAATGCAGGTGCTGGAATCGTTATCACAGCCAGCCACAACCCTCCAGAATACAATGGCTTTAAAGTGTACAACGACGACGGGGGTCAGGTACCACCATCCCAAGCCAAAGCCATTATCCAATACGTAAATCAGGTAGAGAATGAGTTGGAAGTGCAAGTTTCGGAGCAAGATGAATTGGAGCAAAATAATCTATTAAGATGGATCGACGAAGAAGTTGATACTGCTTACCTGGAAGAACTGAAGCACGTTACCGTTCGCAGTGACATAAAAAAAGACCTGAACATCGTCTTCTCTCCTCTTCACGGAACAGCAAAAGACTTAGTCGAAAAAGGCCTTCAACAGAGTGGATTCACTTCTGTTTATACCGTCAAAGAACAAGCTTCTCCGGACCCAGAATTCTCGACAGTATCATCACCTAACCCGGAAGAACATCAAGCCTTTGAAATGGCTATCGACTATGGAGCAAAAATAGGGGCCGATGTCCTGATGGCTACGGACCCAGACGCAGACCGCTTAGGAGTTGCTGCACCGGATGCGGATGGTAATTTCAAAGTACTTTCCGGTAACCAAACAGGAGCTTTAATGCTTGATTATCTCTTAGGTCAAAGTGAGAACCTTCCAGACAACGGCCTCTTAATCAAGACCATCGTTACCTCTGAATTCGGTCGTGTCATTGCAAATTCTTACGGAGTTAAATCAATCGATACTCTAACCGGCTTTAAGTTCATCGGAGAAAAGATTCGTGAATTCGAACAAAGTGGAGAATTCAACTTCCTGTTCGGCTATGAAGAAAGCTATGGCTATCTCGTCAAAGACTTTGCGAGAGACAAAGATGCGGTTCAGGCTGCTCTATTGGCAGCAGAAGTGGCGGCCTATTGGAAGAATCAGGACAAAACCTTATGGGAAGCCCTCCACGAACTATATGAAAAGCATGGATTCTTCCTTGAAGATCTGCAGTCTATGAAACTGGAAGGAAAGTCAGGAGCGGCTGCTATTCAAGGAATCATGGATGATTTCCGAAATGCAGCAATTGAAGAAGTAGCAGGTAAGAAAGTTATAGCTGTTGAAGATTATCATTCCTCCACCCGTAAATATGTCCAAGAAGAAAGAAGTGAGGAAATAGACCTGCCGAACTCGAATGTTCTCAAGTTCATCTTGGAGGATGACTGCTGGTTTTGTCTGCGTCCATCCGGTACTGAGCCAAAAATCAAGTTTTACTATGGGGTTAAATCAACATCTAATGCTAAAAGCCAGGAAATCATTAATACTCTAAAAACTACTATTAACAACAGAATTACTGTCCCATCAATTTGAAATAAAAAGCCACGATCCTTTAAATAGGGATCGTGGCTTTTTAAGTTTACAAAGAAAATATATAATTATTACTCTTATTTAAGATCTTACACTTTCACTTGATTCAACTAAAGATTTCAAAATATCCATAACGTCATCCTTAAGTTCTGGATTCTCCAGGGCCATTTCTATAGTAGTTTGAATGAATCCCAACTTTTCACCTACGTCATAGCGAGCACCATCAAAATCGTAGGCAAATACTCTTTGAATACCATTTAATTTTTGTATAGCATCGGTCAATTGAACTTCTCCACCAGAACCTTTCTCCTGCTTATCCAAGAACATCATAATTTCAGGTGTCAATACGTAACGTCCCATAATGGCAAGATTGGAAGGCTCCTCACCCTTAGGAGGCTTTTCTACAAAATTTCGCACTTGATATAGGCGATCCTCTTTGTTTTCTGGGTCAATTATACCGTATCGGTGTGTTTGATTATCCGGGACTTGCTGAACACCTATGACTGAAGACCTAGTTTTATCGTATTGATCAATCAATTGTTTTAAACCTGGTTCTTCAGAACGGATAATATCATCACCTAATAGTACAGCGAATGGTTCATTACCTATGAATTTGCGCGCGCACCAGACAGCATGTCCAAGGCCCTTCGGCTCTTTCTGACGGATATAGTGGATATCTACATTAGAAGTTTCATTTACTTTATCTAACATATCGAATTTCTGCTTGCTCATCAAGTTATCTTCTAGTTCAAAATTCTTATCGAAGTGATCTTCGATTGCTCTTTTCCCTTTACCAGTTACAATAATTATGTCTTCAATGCCAGAAGCAATGGCTTCCTCTACTATGTACTGTATAGTTGGTTTATCGACTATTGGGAGCATCTCTTTTGGCATCGCTTTTGTTGCTGGAAGAAATCTAGTACCTAAGCCTGCTGCTGGAATTATAGCTTTTTTAATTTTAACCATCTAAAAACCACTCCTCGACTTAAAATATCTTAACCTATAAAAAAATTGAGTTATTGCTTCATCTTAATAATTAACAAATGCATTACAAAGTGATTCGATTTCATTCCAGTCTAGAGCAAATCGAAATATATCTTCCTCTATCAATTCACTTCCAGTCTGAACCTCAATTATCTCCATATTGGTAGTAGCTCTTAAAGCATGCTTTTGGGCTAAAGGAATTTGAATAACATCTCCGACTCTAACATGCTGAAGTTGTCCATTTATAGCAAGCACCCCTTCTCCTTTTACAATTGTCCAAACTTCAGTTCTCTTATAATGGACTTGATAACTCAAATTCTGACCAGCAGTAATACCTAATCTTTTTGTTAATATTTCATTACCTTCATCATATTTAGTATAATCAAGAACTTTATACCATCCCCATCTTCTTTCTTCATACATTGGCCTATTGTTAAACTTTCCAACATATTTCTTTATATTAGGACTAGCTTCTTTGTCTGATACAAGAATTCCATCAGGGCTAGCAGCTACTACTACATTATTTAAACCTAATAGGGTTATGGGTATATCCAATTCATTAATAACATGAGAGTTTTGTACACCTTCATCTATAAGACCCTTACCTATAATTTCAGTAGTCATTTCCTCTGTTAGAGTATTCCAAGTACCTAAATCTTTCCATTTACCATCATATGATGTTGCCACAATATTTTTAGCTTTTTCCAATACCTCATAATCAAAACTTTCTTTATTAAAATTAGCATATTCTTTAAGCAACTCAGTATAATCTATAGAGAAACTCTTCTCCTCTAAAAGATCAAGAATGTATCCTAGCTTAAATGCAAACACACCACAATTCCATAAAGCATTCTTATCGATTAAACCTACAGCTACCTCTTTACTAGGCTTCTCTTTAAAAGAATTAACCCTTACATAATTATCCATTTTACTCTCTGGTACTATATATCCGTATTTTTCCGACGGATATGTGGGTTTAACTCCAATTAAAGCTATATCAGCATTTGATTTTTCTATAACTTTCTCAAGGTCCTTGACTTTACTGAAAAAGTTGTCTTCCACAAACGGATCCACGGGCAACATGGTTACTACTTCATCTCTGTCACATTTTTCTTCAGAGTACAGATAGACACATGCTAGTGCTATCGCGGGGAATGTATCTCTCCTTTCGGGTTCTGTTACAACAGTTACCTCTTCTCCAAGTTGACTCTTAATCATGTCTACCTGAGATTTACTCGTTGCAATAATCGATTCATTATCAATCCCATTTTTATGTAACTGATTCCAAACTCTTTGAACCATAGAAATTTGATTTTTATTTTCGCTTTTAAGAACTTTTATAAATTGTTTTGATCGTGAGTCGTTAGAAAGTGGCCATAACCGTTTACCAGATCCGCCTGAAAGTAACACCAGCTTCATTTTAGACTTCCTTCCGCATTTTTGTTTTTTTATACTTAATTAATATATTTCTTGAGAAAGTTATAATAATAACA
>NZ_ANPF01000047.1:0-14836 GCF_000328325.1 Halobacillus sp. BAB-2008
ATATGGGATACCTCTGAAATGGGCGTGTCCAAACTGTTCGGTTGAAAATTGCGGGCGAACTCAATAGCATCATTCCTGGCAGCCACGGCAATTCCCAGATAGCACGCAGGAATGTGAAGGAGCCATCCCTTCGGTTTAGATTTCCCTTTGACAGCTGTCTCTACCAGATCTTCCACAGACAGTTCGACATCTGTCAGTACGAGATCATCGCTTCCTGTCCCTCTCATCCCAAGTGTGTCCCAAGTTTTCTCAACCGTTACACCCGGTTGATGACGATCGATTAAGAACCAGCCGACTTGATCCAAATCCTCCACGTAGGCTGATACAATGTAGTAGTCGAGAAGTTCTGCCAGGGAAGTGAAGGATTTTCTTCCATTCAGTATATAAGCATCCCCGTCTCTTACCGCGGTCGTCTCCGGTACTCCCCCGCGGGTCGGGCTGCCTGTGGCAGGTTCTGTCGCTGCTCTGTTAACGACTTTCTGGTCCTGGACTACCTCTTTAGCCAAACGATCAAACTGCTCCTTCTTCCATAGCTGTTCCTCTGAAAGCTCCATCATCACACCCATGTGCCAGCCGATGGACAATGCGACCGAACCATCCCCTTCAGCAATTTTTTCCTGCATCAGAATAAGTTCGTACAAGGATACCGCTTCGCCGCCGTACCCAGTAGGCAGGGCAAGTGCCGGATACTCTTGCCGCTTGATTGCAGCAAGCGTCTTCGGGGAAAACGAAGCCGTATGATCGGCATCCTTTTTATGCATTCGCGCTTCCTCTGCAATCGCTGCCGCTTTATCAAACAAGCGCTGCTGCCGCCCATTCTTGATCCATGGCTTCCATATATCTCCCATCACATTCCACTCCCTCTTCCATTGTTCTACTTTAAATCATACCCGACAACTCGGAATAACGCGAGCGCCTTGCTTCTCCTTTTAACGATACCCTCTAAGTGGAAAAAAATTCTTCGTGAATGTTCCATTCTTGACCTTCACTTCTCTTCCTTGCACGATCATTTAAAAAGGAAGCCGCCAAAAAAACAAGGCCTCTCTTTAGGAGAAGCCTTGCTTCTATTTTGTTTCCACATTCAAATGCTGCAACGCTTGTTTAACAGACGCATAGGTCTGTAAGGATAACTCACTAAAGTCCGCATAAGGTGCGCTTTGAATAGCGAAAGATGGTTTTATTCCTGTTATGACCAATTTAGTACCCATGAGATCGAGAAGCTGATTCATCTGGTAAATTCCCATATGTATCGCTTCGTTATACGAATAAACTGCCGACATATCCATAATCAGGTAGTCCTCTTTCGATTCTTTCACATGGTGACTGACTGTTTCAAGCATCTGCTGAAGCCGCTCATCATCCACTGTACCAATCAAAGGAAGGACAGAAATATTATTCTCAATCGGAACAATTGGTGTAGAAAGACGCTTGAGTTCAGATAAGTAATGTCCGATCAACTCTTCCTGCTCCCGACGTTTTGTCACATCCTTCTGAACACCGACAAAATATGTCTGGTCCATCTGTTCGATGTACACAGGGAATATTTGCAGCTCGTTCCAGAACAAGGATCCATCTTTCCGGTAGTTCCTCAGCTCCACCAAGACAGGCTCCCTGTTAGCCAATCCCTGTCTGATCAACTTTATTTTTTCCGGTTTTGTTTCTTCTCCCTGCAGGAAACGGCAGTTCTTCCCTAATATTTCTTCAGGCTGATAGCCGGTTAATTCCTGGAAACCCTTATTGCAATAAATCATCGGATTGTCTTCCTGTTCCGGATCTGTAATAACGACACCGGCCCCGACGCGGTCGATCGCCGCTTTGATGAATTCGTTCTGCTGTATTTCTTCCAGCTTAGCAAATGAGATTTCACTCACTATGAACAATCCCCTCTAGTATGGAATGAATACTATCATGATAAAATGAATCCCTATAGTTGTGCAAGCGACACCCTGCATGAATTTCCAACCAATTTCGACAAATAAATGGATTCTACCTGTTTTATCCTAAGAATCCTTGAAAAAAATGTGCAGGTGTTCGATGTAGGCCCGCACCTGCGGCAGTTCACTCATATTTTCTTTCGTGCATGCCCACGTTTCTCTTGCTGCGATTTCTCCTCCCACCATCAGCGGTTTATGATGATAATAATCTTTCTCATTTTTTATAATGCTTTCCGGCAGCACTGTAGCACCAATCCCGCGCTTCATCATCTGCTTCGCCGTTTCGAATTGATCCACTTTAAACGAACGTTTGATGCCAGGGTTTTCTGCCAACCACTTGTCGAGGAGTATTTGAAATCCCTGGTCGCTCTTGAACTCGATAAACGGCCGACCCTCCATTCTTTCAAAGGGCAGAGAATCGAACAAATACAAACGATCATGAAATAAATGATGTATTTCGTAGCCGGGAATCGGATCTCCCCGGACAATACAGATATGAAAATCCTCTGCCGTCTGCCTAATTTCTTCACTTGTGCCGGTAACTAGGTCAATCGATACATCCGGATACTTATTCATGAATGATTGGAGCTGCCCCGCGAGGAAATACTGGCTGAACAAAGAGGAGGCACCAATGGATACTGTCCCGGCTATCTCTCCTCTGGCAGCAGCAAGTTTTTCATGAATCTTTTTTTCTGACTGGATCATAAAATCCGCGTGTTTCAGCACCAATTCTCCTGAGGGGGTGGGGATGAGCTTCTTCGGCGTCCTTAAAAAGAGCGCACTTCCAAAATACGCCTCTATGTATTTTAACCGCTGAGTAACTGCCGGCTGGGATATCAGTACTTTTTTTGCTGTCGCATGAATGGTTCCATACCGTTTCAAAGCCAGGAGTAGTTGGAAATCTTCCAGTTTCATCGCTATCCCTCCATAACTTTTACTTATCACTTTTCATTATAAACCAGTATTATTCAAATACCTATAAAAGCAGTACGATAAAGACAGTATTTAGGAGGTGCGGAAATGGATCGTTTTCTTACACAAAAGCTGATGAGCGCTTACTTTCTCTATGAGTGCGGCAGAGCTATGTACTTTGTCCTGATTACCTGGTTCCTCTATCAGTGGACAGACAATGCTTTATATACTGGTCTCCTCGTAAGCTTCGGGTTCGTACCAGGGTTATTTTCCAATCTCATTTTCGGAGTAATCATTGATCGCGGAAACCGGAAGCGCCTTGCCGAAATTGCAGGCTTGCTCAGCGCGTGTTGTTTGTTGGGGTTATGGAGTACGTTTTTCTTCGGATGGATGCACCTATGGATATTCATTAGTTCTCATATGATCATGCAGACACTCGGTTCGTTATTCAGACCTTCATTACAGGCACTTGTTGCAGAAGTCTATCCAAAGGAATCGCTGCCGCGGATATTCTCATGGTCCAATACAGCGACGATCACTGGAAGTTTGACCGGAGCTTCATCAGGAGGGCTTCTGGCCGGCCTGGTAACCATGAACGTATCCATAGCCATCGTACTCTTTCTTTATACAGCTGGATGGATCGCCGTCACCCGCCTTGCTTATCAGCCTTTGTTCGAGCGAGGATTAAGACCTCCATCCTCCTTTTTGAATGAGTTGAAAGGCGGATTCATTTACGTCCACGCCAACAGAATGCTTTACGGCCTGTTTGTTATGACTATGATCGGCCAACTGACCTTTCATACGACACTCGGTTTTCTCAGTGTGTATACAAGTGAGCACCTTCAGCAGGATGCATTCGTTTATGGACTTCTGGACAGTGTATTCTCCATTGGAGGAATCACAGCAGGGGTTCTGGGCACGTGGTGGTGGTCTACTTTCAGGAACCGCCTGGGTATCATGTCTCTGCTGCTTATGGCGGCAGGGCTCCTCATCGTTGTCTGGACCCAGCAGGTCTGGGTATCTTTTATCGGATTCTTTCTAATCGGTCTCAGCACTTCCTTTGTCCGCGCCTTGCTGCAATCCATCCAGCAGATGGTGACCGATGCTGACTTTCATGGACGAATGTCGAGTTTACGCATGCTCTGCAACCAGACATCTGTCGTCGTGACAGGACCGATATTCGGCCTTATTGCAGAAGGATACGGCGTCCGTTATGTTTTCCTCATGCTGGGTATTCCGGTTGTTCTCGGCATCGTCTGGTCTGTCATTCAATCGAAGCACCCGGCATTCCTTGAGATCACAGCTAAACAATCCGCTTGAACAAAGCAAAAAAGGTATGCCTCGGGATAACCCGAAGCATACCTGCTATTGGATGTCTTTATGTTTGTAAGATTATCTTATCTCGTCTCTTCCTTCGGTGTGCGATAAACCTTCTCTACCTCAACTCCTAGTGCCTTCAAATAGTCGACGATCTGGTCTAATCTTTTCATTTTTTCACCTCAGTATGAAATAAGATTTGGTCTACGTTCGTAAAGATTCATCTGTCTACCATTAAGTACGTGCGGGGACCGGGCGGCGTTTCAATTTTTTATACTATTCTTTACCCTCGGATCATCTTCGTTATGCCATTCTTTGCACATTTGGACATTTTTTATCGAAATGCCTCGAACGACCTTTGTTTGTTCCGCTACTGCTGCAAATCCGTGACTCTCAAAGAAAGGAACAGCAGGGAAGCTTGCTTCGGTTGTTAACAAACACCTACGCTGTTGAACCGCTTCTTCCATCAGCTTATGAAGCAAAAGGGAAGCGACCCCTCTGCGCCGGCTGTACTTATGGACATAAAGAAGGTCCACGACGTCTTTGTACAGGCTTCCAAGGCCGATGACACGCCCGTTTTCCCTGACCACCCACGTACTGCTTTTCTTTAACCGTTCGCACAGCCCCTGTGTATCAAGGAACCCCGCAGCCCAAGCCTCCCGTTGTTTTTCCGAATAAGGAGAACAGTCATCGTCGCAAATGGTCTCTCTGATCATCTGGATAATTTCCTGTAAATCATCACCCTTATACCATTTCTCTACGTTCAACCAAATCCCTCTCTCTTTCATCTTATCAGAATAAGATGCCGGTAAATTTAATAATTCTTTGACAATTGGTGGAGCGCTCGCACTTCCTCCATGAACTTGTCCACAGAGTCGCTGATTTCTTCTCTGTTCATCGGAGTGACGATAGAAAAATACCGCGTCGTTGTTTTTATATAGGGAAGCTGCATGATCAGGTGTTCGACACCTGTGTGACAGACAACTGTTTTAGATAAAAAGGACAAACCAAGACCCGCTTTCACCCCTTGGACAACTCCGTGATTACTTCCGATTGTAATCATCTTCTTCGGACGAATGTTGAAGCTCTCCAACATGGAATCCATCATCGCTCTTGTACCTGATCCTTCTTCCCGGGTGATCCACGTCTGATCCTGGAGATCAGCGAAAGTAATAGACGATTGTTTTCGAATCGGATGGGCCTCCGGCACGAGGACGACCATTTCATCTTCCATGAACGGCTCCGAGCTTAAACCATGCTGGGTAACCTTCCCCTCTATGAGTCCCACATCCAAGTCATGGTGCTGGACGGCCTCATTAATCCGCTTCGAGTTTTCAATTCTTACCTGTAAATCAACAGACGGGTAAGCCTGATCGAATGCTTTTAAAATAGGCGGAAGAATGTATTCCCCCACCGTATAACTCGCACCGATACGAATCAGTCCACCAAGCTCCCGCTGGTATTCTGATACTTCCTGAACGGCCTTATCAATCAAACCGATTGCCTGCCTTGAACGCTGATAGACAATCTCCCCTGTCTTTGTCAAATGAAAACGCTTCGGCGATCGATCAATCAACGTAGCATCAAAATAACGTTCTAAATTCTTTATGTGGGAACTTACTGTCGGTTGGGACAGATTTAAGCTGGCTGCTGCTCTTGTAAAGCTTTTTTGATCCACCACTGCCACAAAGGTTTTCATTGCTTCAAAATCCATAGTCTCACCCAATCATTATGTTTTTTAATTATAACTATTATAAAGTTTTATTTTACTAATAGATAGTCCGAGCGTATGATGGGGAATGGTCAGAAGGAGGATACACCTATGAATCAACAAATAAGAAATTACCTTCCCGGAATTGTTTTTACCGCCATCCTTGCTGGTGCAGGATTCCTTGTGGCTGAGACTGCCGCTTGTTAACCAAGTGGGGCCGTTGGCAGCAGCAATTGTGCTTGCTGTCATTTACAGACACTTCTTCGGATATCCCGAGCGACTGCACACAGGAATCCGCTTTTCGACGAAGAAGCTGCTTCGTTTAGCTATCATATTATTCGGTTTAAAACTGAACATCGATGTCATTCTTCATGAAGGATTACCTTTACTATTCCGCGGTACACTCGTTATCCTGTTCGCTGTCGGCTTGATGATGCTGCTTGCGAAAATCTTCAAAGCAGACAAATCGCTTACTTTGCTGCTCGGTATCGGCACCGGTATATGTGGTGCTTCCGCAATTGCAGCGGTTTCTCCAATCTTGAAAGCGAAGGAAAAAGACACCGCTCTAAGCGCAGGTATCATATCGGTGATCGGTACCCTGTTCGCCATCGCATACACGATTATCCGCCCATTATTGCCGGCAGACGCAGAGACCTACGGAATGTGGGCGGGCTTAAGTCTTCACGAAATCGCACATGTCGCACTTGCAGGAGAGCCTGCAGGAGAAGACGGACTTGCCATGGCTCTCCTTGCCAAGCTCAGTCGTGTCTTCCTGCTCGTACCGGTCAGCCTGATTCTCGTATGGATCATGAACCGAAAAAAACGGAATGAAGAAAGCGGCCGTGCTATCGCTTTCCCATGGTTCCTTCTGGGTTTTATTGCTTTGAGCTTGTTCGGCAGCTATATAGATGGAACGCTGTTTACAATACCCGCTACTGTTATGAACGGTATATCGACAGGAACGTCCTTTATTTTGACAATGGCGATGGTTGGTCTCGGCTTGAATGTGAGTCTCTCTGATGTGAAGAACAAAGCATGGAAACCGACGCTGTTGCTGCTTGTCACATCGGTACTTCTTTCCTTATTCACCTATTGGATCGTTGCCTGAAAACAGGTATCTCCCAGCGAAAAAAGAACCCTCATGTGGGTTCTTTTTTTCTTCCTGCGATTCATGCTCGTCCACTATGTGCATATAGTATAGGGACACTTTTTTGAAGGAAGGAATATCATTCACATGGGAATGTCTCAAACAAGGGCCGGGGCCTCCTTTTACGCTTTCCTGTCTATTACATTCTGGGGGATCTCTTTTGTATCCACGAAGGCCGTCTTGGATAAGATGGATCCCTTATCGCTTCTCGTCGTACGGTTCGGAATCGGATCCCTTTTCTTATTTCTGCTTATTCTTCTTTTGAGAGAACCATGGAAGGTCCGCATCTCCAACCTTCCGCATTTAATCATCCTCGGGGTTCTGGGTGTATTTATTCATCAAGTTATCCAAGCATCCGCTTTATTAACTATCCAAGCATCCGATGCAGGCTGGCTCATCGCCTTTTCCCCAATATTCACTATTTTCCTCTCCTTTCTATTTCTTCAGGAGAGGATCACTATAGGGAAAGTTCTGGGAATCACTTTATCCGTCACTGGAGTTCTGATGATCACGACTTGGGGACGGGGAATGAGTCTGGAATTCTCTCTATCTATTGGATATATTCTAATGATTCTAAGCACACTTAATTGGGCGGTTTACACCATATTGCTTCGAGCACTTGCCGTCCCGCTGCCACCTCTCGTCCTCACCTTTTATATGAGTATGATCGGGTTTATTCTTACCCTTCCCTTCTTTGTCAGAAATAACGGTATCCAGCAGCTTTACGGTCTCACATCTGCTGATTGGAGCCACCTTCTTTTTCTGGGCATCTTCGTTTCCGCCGTCGCTTATTGGTACTGGGCGAAGGCTCTTGAAGTCATGAAGGCTTCTCAAGTCTCTGTATTTCTATACTTTGAACCACTGGCTACTCTTGGTGCAGCGGTTCTCATCTTAAATGAACGATTAGCTCCTGCTTCTATCGCAGGAGGCTGTCTTATTGTTTTCGGTGTCATGATTGTACAAGGAAGATTTATCAATGGGAAGAATTAAGGAGGAAGAACTAATGAACCTTTTGGAACGTATGAAGAGAGCGTTCTCCACCATGTCTTCATGGAAGCCGGAAGAGATCAAGCAAACACTGCTGAACCTGGATGTATCGTTAGAGGAAGTGACTGCTTTTCTCCGAGATCCGGCAGGGAAACCATACGCCCGGAAAGTCTTGTATCAGGACGATCATGTAGAAGTGATCGTCATGAATTGGAGTGCCCTAGCTTGTGCACCGCACGACCATGGCCAATCAGCCGGATGGATCCAAGTCCTAAGCGGCCGGACCAAACAGACCATTTACAGAGTGGAGAACGACAGTCTTCCTGAGCCGCTTTTTACAGAGACGCAAAATAAAGGGTCTTGTTTCTTCGCACCTGTGCGGGGTGTCCACCAAATGGCGCAAGAAGGGGGAGAGCCACTCATCACGCTTCACCTTTATTCCCCACCCATCCGCGGAATGAAGGTGTACGATCTGGAAGCATGTGCTGCCTGTATTGTATCCACTGACTGCGGCGCATGGTGGCCGGATGATCAGAAGCAGAAAGTAAAAGAAATCCAATTAAAAAAGAAGCGGACTTGAGGCCCGCTTCTTTTAATTTATTGATCCAGTTTATACTTATCTTCATCCTCCGCAAAGCGGTTGTACCGTGTCTGCAGCCAGTAAAAGATATGGGAAACGAACACTTTAAGAATGGCATATCCCGGTATGGCGAGGATGATTCCGACTACCCCGAACAAATGGCCTGCCGTAAGCAGGACAAAGATGATCGTAACCGGATGGATATGCAGGCTTTTCCCCATAATCTGTGGAGAGATAAACTTTCCTTCAAGCAGTTGGACCACTGTCCACACAATGGCCAGCTTCAATACCATAAATGGTGATGTCACGATGGATATGATCAAGGCGGGCGTAATTGCAATTGCCGGTCCTAAATATGGTACGACACTTGTCACACTGGCGATTGCCGCAAGTAAAAGAGCATAATCCAAGCCGATAATCAGGAACCCGATGTACATCATCACTCCGATACAGAAACTGACGATGATCTGGCCTTGAATGTAAGCACTAAGCTGATGATCAATGCCCTGAAAGACACTCTTCACTCCGGGACGAGCTTTCGGAGGAAACATACGGAGAATTTTCTCCGGCAGATGATGCCCGTCTTTCAGAAGGTAGAAAAGGATGAATGGAAGCGTAACTAAAGCAACGACCACACTTGTCACCGTGGATATGATGTTCGTAATCCCTTCGACCGTCTGAGAAGCATAGGATGATATATAATCAGGTACCTGGTTCAACAACTCATCTACATCATTGAACATATTTGTGTAGTAGCTGGAGAAGATGGAATTCTTCAACCATTCATCTGCTGACTTGATCATATCGCCAAGGTACTTCGGTAAATCCTCCGCCAGACTGATCAGCTGTTTCTCCAGGAACGGAATGATCAGGACAATAAGCAGCGTGATCAGACCTACCAGCACAAGCAGCGTCATCAAAATGCCCCATATCCGTTTGATCCGCCAAGATTCCAGTAAATTAATGATCGGACGAAGCAGATAGTAAACAACTACAGAGAGAATTAACGGCAGTGCCACCGTTTTTACAAATATGAAGAAAGGCTCGAAAATAAAGCCGACACTTGAATAAATGAAAATGTTCAAACCGATTAACAGCAAGATCCCTAAAACATATAATAATTTCCTGCCGCCGAAAAATCGGATAAACGGTGTGGAATCCCAACGATTCATAATCATTACCCCTTCACGAATAAACAACTCTTCTTTATTTTTCCTCAGTTTATCATAATAGAAACCCCATAATGAACACTTTTGATTCACCGGTCGAGCGATTCTTCCTTTTACTCTACCATTGAACCAAAGACCTTATCCCTATATGGAATCGATTCCATATAATCTATAAATAACGAATAATTTACAAAATCATACAGAAGAGTCGATATTATTATCTCATTTTTTTCTTTAGTTGGAAACCTTTGCATAATTAAAATTAAGCTTAAGACCCTTGGTACATCCCCTCTTTCATTTTAATTCCACTAATGGCTGATACTTTTGGCCTGCATTGACCATATGGAATCCATTCCATAAAGTTAACCATGTGCTCCGGAGCATAATACTACTACATATTAGGAGGCAACAATGAAACGTACTTATTCTTCTTTATTATCTAAAATTGCGTTAACCGGTCTTGTTCTCGTTGGAACATTGGCACAAAGCCCTCTTCAAGCAAATGCACAAACAGACGAGGACACTCCAGTTTGGTCGAGAGAAGACGCCCAAAACTTCCAATTGACGGAAGAGAATACAGCGCCTAATCTCGATTCTTTCACTGATGTGGCACCTGACTACTGGATATGGGATACCTGGCCTTTAAGAAACCGTGATGGTTCTATTGCGAAAATCAAAGGTTACTATGTTACCTTTGCCCTGACTGCAAGCAAGGAATATACGTGGGGCGGACGGCATGATCACGCCGTTATTCGTTACTTCTATTCCAAGAATGGAAAAGACTGGACGATGGGTGATGTTCCTTATGATCAGGAAAAAGCCTTTGGTTCCCGTCAATGGGCTGGATCTGCAATGCTGGATAAAGACGGAAAGGTCCACCTTTTCTACACAGCTACTGGACGTAAAGGGGAACCGACTTTCGAACAACGTTTAGCAAAGACAACGTTTGAAATGGATGCCAAAGGGAACTCCGGCGTCACTGTATCTAACCAGGGGGAACATCAAATCCTGGCAGAGGCAGATGGAAAATACTACGAAACACAAGAACAGAAAACCGGTGATATCATTTATTCCTTCCGTGACCCTTGGTTCTTCCAAGACCCTGAAACAGGGGAAGAGTACCTCATTTTTGAAGGAAACAGTGGTGGGTTTGATAAGACATTGAAGCAGAAGCACATCGGATCTACAGGTGAGGATGTTCCAGCCGGTGCAGAGAATTATAACGGGAACATCGGTATCGCTGAAGCGACAAACGATGACCTGACTGATTTTGAACTTCTTCCTCCACTGTTGGAGGCAAACGGAACAAACCAACAATTGGAGCGTCCGCATGTTGTGAAGAAAGGTAATGATTACTACCTGTTCACGATTACACACGAATTCACCTTCGCCCCAGGTCTAAAAGGGCCGGACGGGCTCTACGGATTCCATGGTGAATCTCTATTCGGAGATTATGAACCGATGAACGGAAACGGTCTTGTTGTGGCGAATCCGAAAGAAGATCCATTCCAAACCTACTCATGGGCTGTTTTACCACACGGACAAGTCATTAGTTTTGTGAATGAATTTTATGATGAGAATGGAAACTTCCAATTCGGCGGCTCTTTTGCCCCAACCCTTAAGATTAACCTCAAAGGTGATACATCCAAGATCACTAACGTTATGGGTGAAGGTGAAATCCACGGATAATGAAGAACCAATGGAAAGAAGCTAGGTTTTTAAGCAAAACCAGCTTCTTTTCTTTTAAATAAGGAGGTAAGACTAATGGTATTTAGAAGAAAAAGCTTGAAACATATCGTTATGGCGATTGTATTGAGTATGGGAGCAGCCGGCTTCGCGGGAAGCGTCTCTGCACAAGAAACACCAACATCCAACTGGACGATCGAGGATGCTTTGAAAATCGAGCGTACGGATGCAACCACAGCTCCTTATATCGAACCAGACTTTGAAAAGATGGCACCGGAACTCCACGTTTGGGATACTTGGCCATTACGGGAGAAGGACGGATCACTTGCTAAGGTAAACGGAAATTACGTTATCTTTTCCCTTACAGCACCGTCTGATCTGCTACCCGGAAAGCGTCATGATGTAGCAGCTATCCGCTATTTCTATTCTAAAAATGGTCAGGATTGGACGCTCGGCGGAGAAGCATTCCCTTCCGAAGATGCTTATGGTTCAAGGCAATGGGCTGGTTCTGCCATGATGGAAAACGGGAAACTCCATTTGTTTTATACGGCGACAGGCCGTAAAGGAGAAGAAACATTAACTTATGAACAACGCCTTGCACTGGCAACAGGCGATATAAAAGCAGATGGAAATGGCGTTTCCTTCACAAACTTCTCCCATGACATAATCCTGGAGCCGCATGGTAAGTATTATCAAACTCAGGAACAGTCCCAACAAGGCGATATCGCTTATACCTTCCGGGATCCATGGTTCTACGAGGATCCGAAAAGCGGTAAAGATTACATCCTTTTCGAAGCGAACTCGCCTGGAGCTCCAGCAGAGAGAAGTTTAGATAAGGCATATATCGGCAGTGATGCATTCAGCAGCACCCATGAAGTATTTATGGAGGATTTCGCTAAACAATTCAATGGAAGTATCGGCATTGCGGAAGCTAAGAATGGCGCCTATACAGAATTTGAAGCACTCCCTGCTCTTCTTGAAGCTAATTACGTAAATCAGGAGCTGGAACGCCCTCATATCGTGAATAAAGGGAATAAGTACTATTTATTCACAAGTACACATGAACATAAGTTCGGCCCAGGCGTGGACGGTCCTGACGGGCTTTATGGATTCACATCGAATTCCCTATTCGGAGGTTATGAACCTCTAAACGAAAGCGGCCTTGTTCTTGCTAATCCGGATGGCCATGACTACCAGTCGTACTCTTGGACCGTCATGCCCAATGGGAAAGTGATCAGCTTCTACAATTTCCATGACTTAGATGGGAAGAACATAGCAGATTTAGGAGGAACCACACCGGAATACCAAATGTCGCATTTCGGCGGTACGCTTGCACCTACAATCAAGCTGTCCATTCATAACGACACTACAAACATAAATGGAGATTCAAAACCTGGAAAAATCAGATAATAAGTATATTCTTATCATAAAGAAGAAAGAGGCCCCGTATAGGGCCTCTTTCTTCTATCACATATTAGTGACTGCTTTATAATCCGACTCTTCCACATACCCAAGGACCGCATCTACATAGTATATATCTCCATAACATGCACCATACTGTTCTGCTTCTTCCCTGATACAGCTGTATATCCCGGTGTCTCTCAATTCGTCGTACTTTTGTGCGGAAAACTCGATGGCAAGTTCCTGCGTGTACTCGCCCCCTCGTTCCATAACAAATTCTATAAATCCAGGTCCGAAATTATAGGACTGCAAAGCCAGCTTCACATCGTAATCAGCACGTTCCAAAACATCACCAAAATAGCTTACCCCCTGTTCAATGGAGCGTTTTGGCTCTGTAATGCAGCCAACCTCTCCGCACAAGGATTCAGATGCCTGCATCGGATCGTTTCCCCGACCTCCTGATTCCTGCATCATCACAGCGAGAATAACTTCTGTATATGGTTCAATCCCCTCTTTAGCCGCATACGATCTAACCTCTTCCTCGTAATCAAGCACATTTGTAGACAGCTTCGGTTCCTTTTCCGTTCTCAAACTGCTCGCAATCTCTTGACCTATATCATAATCATTCATTACATAGAGAAAAATCCCAGCGAGAAGAAAGGGGAGAAAGAACATCAAGAAGCCGGCTTTTTTACTTTTGCTTTTGCTTTTGTTTCTGACAGACAAATTCTCCCTTCCTTCCATACGAAAATAACACTTTCATTCTATCATGTTAAAAGATCATCTTCCTGTATAATGAATCGGTAATACAC
This sequence comes from Halobacillus sp. BAB-2008, assembly GCF_000328325.1. Taxonomy (NCBI): domain Bacteria; kingdom Bacillati; phylum Bacillota; class Bacilli; order Caryophanales; family Bacillaceae; genus Halobacillus; species Halobacillus sp. BAB-2008. The sequence continues at coordinate 13,657 of NZ_ANPF01000047.1, forward strand.
TGGATTAGTTTGATTATTCTGTCATTTACGGATTATAATTACCTAAAGGCAATAAACGACTGAATGATACGGATAATTATCTACTTAGAGACATAAGCTTCTTCGTATGACTTAGAGAATAGCTGGTTCTTTACAAACCAAACCTTAGAAAGAAGGGATCCCTATGAAGAAAAGCCTTGTTTTACAAACAGACTTCGGTTTAAGTGACGGTGCTGTCAGCGCCATGTACGGGGTATCTCTTTCCGTAGATCCTGATTTAAAGGTTTTTGACTTAACCCATGATATCCCTGCTTTCGACATTTGGGAAGCATCCTACCGCTTGTATCAAACGATCAGCTACTGGCCCGAAGGTACCGTTTTTGTATCTGTCGTGGACCCTGGAGTAGGCTCGGGCAGAAAAAGCATTGTCGCTCAAACGATGGGAAACCACTATATTGTAACCCCTGACAATGGTACGTTGACTCATGTCAACAAGTATATAGGGATCAGAGAAGTTAGAGAAATCGATGAGAGAATTAACAGACTTCCTAACTCCGGGGAATCCTACACCTTCCACGGGCGGGATGTCTATGCCTATACTGGTGCCAGATTAGCTTCAGGAGCTATTTCCTTCTATGGCGTAGGCGCTTCCCATCCCCACGACCGTATCGTATCCCTTCCTCTTCAAACGGCACAGTTGGATAATGGTGTCATTCAAGGTTCCATTGATGTTCTCGATATACGATTCGGTAACTTATGGACAAATGTAAGCAGAGAACTTTTTTCACAGTTGGACGCGACGCATGGAGATGGCTTGGAGGTTACGATTGATAATGGAACGAGACAGACTTATAGGAACAGCATGATATTTGGTAAATCTTTTGCAGATCGTCATATAGGTGAGCCGATCCTTTATGTGAACTCGTTGGATAATCTGGGTATCGCTATCAATCAAGGCTCTTTCGCAGATGCCTATCATATACAACCAGGCCCGAATTGGACAGTAACCGTCCGAAAAGCATCGCACAATAATTTTAATTAACAAAAAAACCTTCAGGATAAACCTGAAGGTTTTTGAATTGACGTGGCAGCGTCCTACTCTCACGGGGATCTACCCGACTACCATCGGCGCTGAAGAGCTTAACTGCTGTGTTCGRCATGGGAACAGGTGTGACCTCTTCGCCTTCACCACCACATCAAT
>NZ_ANPF01000048.1:0-54657 GCF_000328325.1 Halobacillus sp. BAB-2008
TCAGTCGGTAGAGCAACGGACTGAAAATCCGTGTGTCGGCGGTTCGATTCCGTCCCGAGCCACTTTTGATAAAGAACAAGCCTTAAGGCTTGTTCTTTTTTTTAGCAACAGCCGAGTCTCCCTTGTTCCGATGATCCCGGCACCAAGCTTCTTCTCTCCGTAGTTTTATGCGTATGTATTCTTCGTAGGATGAAGAATGGGACGTGAAAATTTCATGTTTGAATTTCTATTCAGGGGGAATTCTTAATACCGGAAGAGAAATAGCTTTCTTCCGGATGCAAAAAATTTGCATGTCATTTTGCGGTTTGATAATGTAAGATGAGAAGCGAGGCTTCTGTTCTTACATATTAATTTAAAGGAGGAGTTACATTATGGCTAAATTTGAACTACCAGAACTACCTTACGCCTATGATGCACTAGAACCAACAATCGATAAGGAAACAATGAACATCCACCATACGAAGCACCACAACGGCTACGTTACGAAACTGAACGGCGCGTTGGAAGGTCACGCGGATCTTCAGGACAAATCTCTTGAGGAATTGCTTGCCAATAACCTTTCTGTCGTACCGGAAGAAATTCGTACAGCTGTTCGCCGCAACGGTGGTGGACATGCCAACCACAGCTTGTTCTGGACAATTCTTTCTCCGAATGGCGGCGGTGAGCCGGCAGGAGATCTTGCTACGAAGATCAATGATACGTTCGGAAGCTTTGACAAGTTCAAAGAAGAATTCGAATCCGCAGCAACAGGCCGTTTCGGTTCCGGTTGGGCTTGGCTAGTAGTCAATAATGGCAACCTTGAAGTAATCGATACCCTTAACCAGGATTCACCGATTATGGAAGGAAAAACTCCAATCCTAGGTCTTGACGTTTGGGAGCATGCATACTACCTGAACTACCAAAACCGTCGTCCTGACTATGTTTCCGCATTTTGGAACGTTGTCAACTGGGATGAAGTATCGAAGCGCTTCGACGCTGCAAAATAACTAAATGAGGAGAAGGGTACGGATTTATATCCGTACCCTTCTTTTTGTATATCTCCTTTTGTTCTGATAACACTAAAGAGGAACACAAAGGAGACGTGGATTTATGGTGAGCAGCTTGCGAACGTGGCTCGGCCGCGAAGACGTACCGAAAGATTTGTTGTTGTTGCTTTTGATCGGAGGCTTATACTCGCTTGGCATCTTCTTATCCAGTACATTTGTGAACATATATTTGTGGAAGCAATCCAACAGCTATACAGATATAGCCATGTATAATTTGGCCATTTATGTCATGCAGCCATTGACATTCATCTTTGCTGGAAAGTGTGCCAAACGAATCGACAGAGTCATTGTGCTTAGAGCCGGGGTGACCGTTTTATCTCTTTTCTTTATGACGGTATTGATTGTAGGGGAAAGGGCAGCCGAGTTCAATATTATGCTCGGCGCACTGCTTGGTATCGGCTATGGCTTTTACTGGCTTGCCTATAATGTCTTGACCTTTGAAATTACGGAACCGGAAACGAGGGACTTCTTCAACGGATTTCTAGGGGTTCTACAGTCCCTTGGTGGAATGAGTGGACCACTGCTTGCTGGTTTCATCATTTCCCGGCTGAATAATTTTACAGGATACACCGTCATCTTTACGATATCTTTCAGCTTATTTATCGTAGCGGTGCTTGTAAGCTTCGGTTTATCGAGAAGGAAGGCGGCGGGGGTATTTTCTTTCAGGCAGATAGTAAGGGAGAGAAAGCGAAACGGCAATTGGCGAAAAATCCTTCATGCCCACGTATCTCAGGGCTTCCGGGAAGGGATCTTCTTGTTTGCTGTCACCATCTGGATTTTTCTAATGACCCAGAATGAGCTGTCGCTTGGCGTTTTCAACCTGGTTTATTCCGGCTTCTCCTTCCTTTTTTACTTCCTTGTAAGTAAAATAGTGAAGCCTTATAACAGAAAAAAGGCCATCTTCATATCGGGGCTTGTCTTATATTTGAATGTCCTGCTTTTGCTCATCAGTGATACGATGCCGCTCCTCCTTTTATACGGTGCCATTGCCGGAATGTTCTTCCCGCTGTTATATGTTCCCTATGTCTCCCTGACCTATGATGTGATAGGGAAGTCCTGGAACGCTGCCGAAATGAGGATCGAATACATCGTTGTGCGCGAAATTTTCTTGAATATCGGCCGTGTCGTATCGATTATCATTTTCCTTCTGGCGATTGCGCTCATATCTCCGGAAACGGGAATTCCTTATATTCTTTTGATTGTAGGTGGAGGACATTTCTTCATTTACTTTTTTATAAAAGGGATTGATACGAGGGTGTCCAGAGCGTCACATAATTGAAACATAATCCCATGTTCTCCTATCCTTCATAACAGGAAAAATGCTATAATGATGGAAGGATTTTTTTAAGAAGGAGAGGAGTCCATGGGGAAGAAAAACAAGAATAAATACAATCAGAATTCACATCTTCCTTTCCGTTTGAACATCGTGTTTTTTGTTGTCTTTGTCCTATTTGCAGCGATCATTCTGCAGCTGGGTGTCGTACAGATACTCAACGGGGAAGAAGCACAGGATGAAATTGACCGAACAGAGAATACGACTACGACCATACCGGTCCCCCGCGGGGAAATGTATGATCGCTATGGAAGGGTAGTCGTCGATAATAAGCCGCTGTATTCCATTACATACACGCCGTCCAAAGGGGTACAGGCGACGGATAAATTGGAACTGGCAGAGAAGCTTGCCGCGTACATCGATATGGACCATGATAATTTGACCGATCGGGATCTGAAAGAGTATTTCTTCTTATTACATGAAGAAGAGATTACAGAACGGGTCGAAGATAAAGTCGATGATGATATGGATAATGGAGAAGTGTATAAGGTTCAGCTCGACAGCATCAAAGATGACGAAATTTCCGGCTATGATGATCAGACGAAGGAAGTCATCGCGATCAAGAAAGAACTGGACCAGGCCTACGCGCTTGCACCGCACGTGGTGAAAAATGCAGATATATCGGAGAAGGAGTATTCTGCTGTAGCGGAAAACTTGGAAATGCTTCCCGGTATTAACGTAACCGCAGACTGGGAACGGGATTATCCTTACGAGTCCCTGTTCCGCAGCTACATCGGAGGCATCACGTCAAGCAAGCAGGGTATTCCAAAGGATCAGATGGATCGTCTGATGTCGCTCGATTACAGCCGCAACGACCGTGTCGGCGTCAGCGGCCTCGAACAGCAGTATGAGGACGTCTTAAGAGGTACAAAAGAGAAAGTCCAATACGAAACCGACAGCCGCAACAACGTCATCAACACGAAAGTCGTGAGAGAAGGAGAGCGGGGGAAAGATCTCGTTCTGACAATCGATGCGGAATTACAGGAACAAGTCGACAAAATCGTCCAGGAGGAGCTCGCGGCTGCCATTCAGAAGGCGCCGGGACAGAACCGTCATTTAAGGTCCTCCATGGCCGTCGTCTCCAATCCGAAGACCGGCGAGATTCTTGCCATATCCGGCCAGCAGTATAACCGCGTCATCGAAGAGGGCGGCTCGAGGTTCACCGATGTTTCCCACCAGGCGGTGTACAACTCGTACACCCCGGGGTCCTCTATTAAGGGAGCGACGATTTTGACCGGTTTACATGAAGGGGCTATTCAGCCCGGGCAGACATTCTTTGACAAACCAATGTATATTAATGGATTGAAAAAAGGTTCCTTATCCCAAAACAATGGAACTGTAAATGATATTACAGCCCTGCAGAAGTCATCAAACGTATACATGTTCTTCCTCGCAAGAAGGCTGGGTGGAGATTACGGGATGGATTATAATGTCAAAGGATTATCTCTTAAAGAGGGAACTCTTGATAAGTTCGTTTATAATTTCAATCAATTCGGTCTAGGTGTAAAGACCGGAATAGATTTCCCATATGAATCGACCGGTGTAAATGGAGAGATTTCAAATCCAGGAGAGATTCTCGATTTCTCTATCGGTCAGTTCCACAGTTATACAGCGATGCAGCTCAATCAGTATGTATCCACGATCGCTAATGGCGGTTACCGTATTCAGCCGCATCTTGTGAAGAGCATTCACGACCCTTCCCAACAGGAGGGGCTGGGACCGATATACAAAGACTATGATCCAAAGGTCTTGAATCGTATCGATATGGATCCCTCCTATATCGAACGGGTGCAGGAAGGGTTCCGCCAAGTGTTCCAGACGAGCGGGGGAACGGCGAGCAGCGTGTTCTCCAGTCCTGCCTATAAAAAGTATAAAATGGCAGGGAAAACCGGAACGGCGGAAGCGCCGGCTACCGTCCCGGACGGGCAGGGCGGCAATACGTATGTAGAGGAATTATTGAACAAAGTGCTGGTAGGTTATGCGCCTTACGATGATCCGGAAATCGCCTTTTCCGTCGTTACGCCGCACGTCGGTGAAGACGCCAACAGTACGTTCAATGTCAGTAACAACATCGGTGCCCGGATCGGCAAAGCCTACTTCGATCTGAAGGAAGAGCGCGCAGAGAAGGGCTTGACGATGAGCGGAGATGAAGAACAGGTACAAGGAACAGAAGAAGAGCAGACGACCGAAGAAGAGTGATGCGAAAGCATCGCTCTTTTTTTCTATTTACAAAACCTTTACGTATAGTTCATATGTCCTTAAAATACCCCCGTTATGATGTAGTTGTGGGTCGGCCGGGGCCGCCTACATAGATCTGAAAAGAAATAGGGGGAGAAAAGAAATGAACAACTTGAAGAAATTTGCACTACTTTCTGTATTAATGCTTGCAATGGGTGTATTGGCAGCGTGTGGGTCGGACAACGATTCATCTGCAGAAGGTTCTGATTCCGAAAGTGGAGACGGAGTATCCGGTCCAATCGCCATTGACGGTTCATCTACTGTATTTCCAATCATGGAAAACCTGACATATACGTATAACCAGGACAATCCGGATGTCAATGTGACAGTTAACGCTTCCGGATCAGGCGGCGGATTCAAGAAATCAACGGTCGGAGAAATCGACTTGAGCAATGCTTCCCGTCCTATTAAGGAAGAAGAGATGGCTGCAGCAGAAGAAAACGATGTACAGTTGGAAGAGCTTGAACTTGCCTATGATGGTCTTTCCGTCGTAGTAAGTAAAGAAAACGACTTCGTCGATGAATTGACAATCGATCAGCTGAAGCAGATCTTCCTTGATTCTTCGGATGTACAAACTTGGTCTGACATCAATCCGGAATGGCCGGATGAGCAAATCAAAATCTTCAGCCCTGGTCACGATTCCGGTACGTTCGACTACTTCAATGAAGTCATTCTTGAAGAAGAGCCGATGAAAGAAGGCAAGAACACGACCCTTTCTGAAGACGACAACGTCCTAGTACGCGGAATTGAGAATGATCCAAATGCGATCGGATTCTTCGGATATGCGTATTATGCAGAGAATGAAGACAAGCTTAAGGTTCTTGGAATTTCTGAGGATGGTGGAGAAGCAGTTAAACCGAATCCAGAAACGATTCAGGATGGTTCTTACACACCGCTTTCCCGTCCATTGTTCACTTACGTAAACGTGGATGCATACAAAGAGAAGGAGCAGGTTCAGGATTTCACAACATACCTGCTTGAGAATGCCGGTAAGGCAGCAGAAGAAGTTGGTTATGTAGCTCTGCCTGAAGAGAAGTATCAAGAACAGCTGGAAACAGTAAAAGGCTGGACGGAATAATAAATTTGGAAAACTGAACAAGGAGAGGTGAGACTGATTATGGTCTCACCTTGCCTTATGGATGAGAGGAGTTTTGAAGATGGACAAAGGATTGCAATCAGAGGGGAAAATGATTGATGTCCAACAGATGATAGAAGAGAACAAAAGAAAGAAAACCATGGGGGAGCGTATGGAACGTGTCATCCCGTTCTTCCTTCTATTGTGTGCAGCCGTTAGTGTACTGACAACAGCAGGTATTTTGTTCACATTGTTACGGGAGTCTATCGGATTTTTCTCCGAGGTGAATCTCTTTGATTTTTATACAGGAACCCAGTGGTCCCCGTGGTCCGGGGAATATGGGATTGCACCATTGATCGGTGGAACGCTTTTGATTACATTGATCGCTACAGTTGTAGCAGTTCCGCTCGGATTAATGTCCGCTATTTTCTTGAGTGAGTACGCAAGTGATCGAGTAAGAAGGATTATCAAGCCGATTCTGGAAGTGTTGGCTGGTATTCCTACGGTCGTTTATGGATATTTCGCATTGACGTTCATTACACCTTTGTTTCAGTCCTTCATTCCTGACTTAGGAATATTCAACGCCATGAGTGCAGGTGTCGTCGTTGGAATTATGATTATTCCCATGATCGCCTCTTTGTCGGAAGATGCAATGAATTCCGTGCCGAACGCGCTTCGGGAAGGTGCGTATGGACTCGGTGCAACCAAGTTGGAAGTTGTCTTTAAAGTGGTCCTTCCAGCTGCATTCTCTGGAATTGTCGCTTCCGTCGTTCTCGCTGTATCGCGGGCTATTGGGGAAACGATGATTGTAACGATTGCGGCAGGTGCCACCCCTAATATGACATTCAACCCTACGGAATCCATTCAGACGATGACGGCGTTTATTGTGCAGGCGGCAACGGGTGATACGACGTTTGGCTCTACGATTTATTACAGCCTTTATGCTGTAGGAATGACGTTGTTCGTCTTTACGCTTGTCATGAACCTAATTGCACAATTTATATCACGCAGGTTCAGGGAGGAATATTGATGCTTGGACAAAAGGAACAAACCATAAAGAGACGAATGGAAGGAAGAGTAGCTGTCAATAAAATCATGATGGCACTGTTCGGGCTTGCGACCGCTGTAGGACTCATCTTCCTCGTCCTGCTCTTTTATCGTGTATTGACTCAAGGAATTGGCTATTTAAGCTGGGATTACATTTCTAACTTTCCTGCTCCCTATCCGGAAGAAGCAGGAATTTATGCCGGTCTCATCGGTTCGATCTTTCTTATGATCATTGTTGCGATTGTATCAGTGGTCATAGGCGTGGCTACGGCCATTTATTTAGAGGAATATGCACCGAAGAATAAGATGACGGATTTCATCCGTGTCAATATCCAGAACCTTGCCGGCGTTCCATCTATCGTGTTTGGTCTACTGGGTCTGACATTTTTCGTTTACATGTTCAGCTTCGGTTATACCTTGCTTGCTGGAGGATTGACGATGGCTCTCTTGATTCTTCCGGTCATCTTTGTAGCAGCGCAGGAATCCATCCGGTCTGTACCGGCGGAAATTAAAGAAGCGTCATACGGAATGGGAGCTTCCAAATGGCAGACGATTCAGCGGGTAATCCTGCCGGCTGCCGTACCTGGTATTCTGACGGGAACAATCATCGCCCTTTCCAGAGCCATCGGAGAAACGGCTCCGCTCATCATCGTCGGAGCGGCCACAGCGATCTATACGCTGCCGGAATCGCTGCTTGCGAAGTACACGGTCATGCCGATTCAAATTTATAACTGGACGGGCCGCCCGCAGGAAGAATGGCAGTTTGTTGCAGGGGCCGGGATCATCATTCTTCTTGCCGTATTGTTGCTCATGAACTCTATTGCCGTTGTAATCAGAAACAAATATCAAAAACGTTTTTAACTTGGATGAGGAGGGTTTCTCATGATGAAAGTCATGGATAAAACAAAAAAGAACCAAACGACACCAGCGGTGGATCAGACTGCGGACCATGGTAGCAAGGAAAGCATGAAGAACATCATGGAAGTGGAGAATTTGAACCTTTGGTACGGATCAGACCAAGCACTGTACGATGTGAATATGGAGATTCCGGAACGAAATGTGACGGCAATTATCGGCCCATCGGGTTGTGGGAAATCTACATTCCTGAAAACGTTGAACCGTATGGTGGAAATGGTGCCGATTGTAAAGACATCCGGAAGTATTAAATACCGGGATGAAGAAATATTCAACAGTAAATTCAAGAAGGAATACTTGCGGACGAAAGTCGGTATGGTTTTCCAAAAGCCGAACCCTTTTCCAAAATCCATCTATGACAACGTTGCTTACGGACCGCGTATCCATGGAATCAAGAAGAAAGCGGTGCTGGACGAAATCGTAGAAAAAAGTTTAAAGGGCGCTGCTATTTGGGATGAGCTTAAAGATCGTCTGAACGAAAATGCCTATGGTTTGTCCGGTGGTCAGCAGCAGCGTGTATGTATTGCTCGTGCTCTTGCCGTGGAACCGGATGTCATTTTAATGGATGAGCCGACTTCCGCCCTGGATCCTATTTCTACGGCTAAGGTCGAAGAGCTCGTTCAGGAGTTGAAGAAGAAATACAGCATCATCATCGTCACTCACAATATGCAGCAGGCTGCGCGTATATCTGACAAGACAGCTTTCTTCCTAAACGGGGAATTAATCGAATATGCCGCTACGGATGACCTGTTCCAAACCCCTAGGGATAAACGTACAGAAGATTACATTACAGGCCGTTTCGGTTAAGAAACAAAAGGGGGATACTATGACGACACGAACACACTTTGAAGAAGCACTTGATGGTTTAAAGAAACAGATTCAGGATTTGGCTTTATCGACGAAAGAATCTTTGGACACGGCTATCCATGTTTTCTACGAGGGAGACCTGGAGGGAGCAAGGAAGATCATGGAAGAGGATGAATGGATTGATTTAAAAGAAGAAAAAATTAATGACGAAGCGATTCTTATGCTGGCAAAGCAGCAGCCTGTTGCCAGGGATCTGCGTAAGATCATCATTTCCATCAAGATATCTGCAGATTTGGAAAGAATGGCAGACCATTCCACGAACATTGCGAAGGCAACGCTTCATCTTGGTGAAAATCATGGGATAGCTATCAACCCGGAACTTAGGGAAATGGCGGTCATGGCGATGGACATGGTTGACCTCGCCATCAAGGCTTTCGAGTACGAAGATATTTCTCTTGCGAGGAAGCTTCAGGAAATGGATGATATCGTGGATGACAAATACGGGAAAATTACACGAGAAACACTTGAATTGACGGCGATTAACCCGGAACAGATCCAGCATATCATGCAGGTTTCCTATGTGGCGCGGTATATCGAGCGTTTCGCTGATCATATCACGAACATTGGAGAGAACATTTATTACCTGGTTAAAGGGAAGACGCTTGATTTGAATAAATAATGAAAAGGCCGCCAAAAGGCGCTTCATTATTTAGTAGAGATGGCTTCCGCTATTTCTTCCATAGACATGTTGGAATTGACGGTAACGGTACCCTGGCGTATATATCGGCTGTAATCGTTCTCCTCCATGTAGTCGGAGAGAGCGTCCGGGTCTTGAAGGATGTTTGTTCGGGCCAGTTTCTCAATAATATCAGGGAGCGTAGTTCCTGCTGTTATATCAAGGGAAAATGTGTGGACAGCTGTATCAGGCTTGGCAGCTTCCACAGGCTGTTCAGCAGTAAGGGCAGCCCTTTCGTCGCTGGTCATAACGGCATACCCATCATCTTCCAGCTGGCTGATCATTTCCTCTTTCGCAGGCAGCTGCCTGCTCTCCACTTTCTTAACCGGTTCGTCCGTAATCCAAAGGAATCCTGCAAGGATAAGAGCGGAAGTCATCAATCCCAGGGAGAAGGCTCTGAGTGACGTCTTCATTGCTTCACACCTGCCGCTTTCTCTTCCTCAATCAAGGACTCCACCGTATGTTCACTGAGTTTTGTCTGTTTCGCTATGTAATGTGTCTTATAGCCTTTTCTGTACATATGCAGTACGGTTTCTTCAGCCGGAAGGTCTTCGGGAACAGGCGCGGACGGACGCGGGGAAGCCGGGCGCGGAGCTTTATCTTCCACTATATGATCACTTAAAAGTTCTTCTTCCAGGACCTTCATTTTCTTTTTCATTTGATAATTGTTCTGCATCATCGTAAGAGAGACCTGCTCTACCTGCTTCTCTACTTCCTTCACACGATCTTTCATGAAAAATGAGAGGATGAACAGGACCGCGGCAATGATGACGATGGTACTAATGATGGATATCATAAAACCACTCCTTTTTTTTCTCCAAAATTAGTTATATCATAGATGGTCTCCGGTGACTATGGGTTTTCCGATGTTTTCCGTGAATATATACTTGAAAGGAAAGTTTCTTTTTGTTATTATGATTAAGTCTGATAGTGAAGGATAGACAGTGAATTCGATGATGATTAGGAGGAATACACATGCGCGTAAATATTACACTTGCTTGCACTGAAACTGGTGACCGCAATTATATTACTACGAAAAACAAGCGTAAAAACACAGAGCGTCTGGAGCTTATGAAATACAGCCCACGCCTAGGTAAACACACGCTTCACCGTGAAACGAAGTAAGCAGTAGGATTTTTTCCTACTGTTTTTTTTGTATCAAAAGAAGGGAGAGGACGTTGTGGACAAGACAGAGCTACGTTTCAGAGGAAAGCGTCTGCTTAAAGGGATTGGTGCCGGGGATAGAGAGAAGCTGGAGGCATCTATGCAGGAGAACCTGTTCCGCAGTTCTTTATGGAAGACAGCCGACGTCATAGGGGTGACGCTCTCCCAGGCTCACGAATGGTCGACTAAAGGGATCATTGAGGAAGGGTGGCGGGATGACAAAACGATTGTTATACCGAAGTGCTTCCCTGATACGAAACAGATGGCATTTTACCGCCTGGAAGATTACGACCAGCTGGAAAAAGTGTATTTCGGTCTTTTAGAGCCGGATCCCGAGCGAGCCGAAATGGTCGACAAAATGCAGATCGATCTTCTTCTCGTACCAGGGCTGTTGTATGACGCGGAAGGATACCGGATTGGGTACGGAGGGGGCTATTATGATCGTTTCCTGGAGGATTTCCGAGGGACTACGATGATGATGGCAGCGGAAATGCAGCAGCAGGAAAGGCTTCCCATCGAATCTTATGATCAGCCTGTCCATTATATTCTGACAGAGTCAGGCATCCGTTCCACAGTTGAAAAGTGAAGGAACTTAACTTTTCATGAATAAGACTACATCCGCCTGCGGAAAATAGGGATATCACAGAAAAGAGTCGAGGTGGTTTGGATGCGCCGTTTCTTCCGTTGGGCGGTTTTCGTGAGCACCATGATCAGTACGCTGTATCGCTACCGGTATATGGTTCTCGATGTGGTGGCGAAGGTCCCTGTATTAAGGAGAATACTGGTCCGTTTCTCGATGAACATTCCTTGGATCAGAGAAAGAATGCTGAGCCAAATGTTTCGAAGAGGTGGAGAGTAAAGCTGTCAGGTTTCCTGATGGCTTTTTTTGTGCACGCTATTAGCCCGCTTGAATGCCGTCATGGTATGATGAACGGGAAGAGGGGGGAATCGGTTGTGTTTATCGAACAGGAGTTTCACTTATGGAAAATGACCTATGATTTAGTGTTAAACAAAGGTTTCCAAGTTTTACATATGAATACTCAAGCAGGGGAAGTCTGGCTTGAGAAACAATACAAACGGAAAAATCATGTCGTCCGCATGAAACATAAACAAATCAATTGGAGAAGTGAATGGAAAAGAGATTTGGAAATCACCCTCACCCAGCTTAATCAAAATAAACAGCTGTTCCGCGGGGCGAAAGTCGTCTTTCATTCCATTTATATATCCGAGCATCCGCCGGTTGATGACTGGGAGGATGTATCCGAAATCACGTCCTCTTTTAAGACGACGACGGAGCTTTACTATCTCCATGATGAGAACAAGAGGGAAGGGACAGCAAAATTCTATGATCAATTAGGCTTGACGCCGATGGAAGAGACCGGAGATTGGGATGCAGATCAGAAAGAGGCTGCCATTCCTCAGCTGCAGCGTCAGATTGTAGCTCATCATGAAAGAAAGAAACAGGAAGTACAAGAGCTGTTCGGAAATGGAAAGCCGTTCGTCACTTATCTGCTTTTGGCTGTGAACGTCGCCCTGTTTCTTTTACTGGAGTGGGCGGGGGGAAGTACAAACGTGGAAACCCTCATTGAGTATGGAGCGAAATTTAATCCTGCAATCATGGAGGGGGAATGGTGGAGGCTCGTGACTTCCATGTTCCTTCATATTGGTCTTATCCACTTGATGATGAACATGCTTGCGCTCTATTATATAGGAACGGCAGTGGAGCGTATTTACGGATCGTGGCGTTATATCATTATCTATCTGCTTGCCGGAGTATTCGGAAGTGTTGCCAGCTTTATGCTTAACCCACAAGTCTCCGCAGGTGCTTCCGGGGCGATATTCGGATTGTTTGGTGCCCTGCTGTATTTCGGAGTTTGGAACAGACGGTTGTTCTTTCAGACGATGGGCTGGAATCTGCTGTTTATTATCGGACTGAACATCGCTTTCGGACTATTTGTTCCACAAATTGATAACGGAGCTCATATGGGTGGGTTAATCGGCGGTTTTATCGCAGCGGCGATCAGTCAGCTGCCGAAACAGAAGCGGCCAGGGCTGCGGACGGTGTCGGTGCTCGTATTTGCAGCAGCTCTTGGGGCGATGGTCCTTCTCGGATGGAATGGCACATTCAACGGCGGCCAGGTCTTTTCTGAAGTACAGAAAACGCAGGAACTAAATGAACAAGGGGAGTTTCAGGAGGTCATCGATCGTACGACAGATGCGTTGGAGGCCCCTGACTTGTATGAAGCGGAGCTTTTGTTTAACCGTTCTTATGCGTATTTTCAAGAAGGGGAGACCGCTCTTGCAGAGAAGGATCTGAATAAAGTCGTAGATCTAGCTCCGGATATGGCCGAAGCTCATTATAATCTCGCTCTTCTGTATGAAGAGCAGGGAGATATAGAGAAAGCAGCCTCTCATGCGAGAGAGGCTGCCCAGTTGGTTCCCGGCAATGAAGATTTCCATCGGTTTTATCAGGAACTCAATCAATAATATTGGAGCAGCTGATGTTTCTTACCTGTGTCGTCTTCATACAGAACCATTACATGCTTCCCCTTTTTATCGAAGAGAAGGAGTGGGATATAGCTTTGGATCGGGTGGCTGGAATTCGTATCATGGATACCCAGAATGTAGTTCTTATACAATCCTTCCCAAAGCTGTCCCTTAATCCTCTCTGACTGCCCTTTAGGAACTCCTGGAAGTTCTTTATCTTCAAAGTCTGCCAGGCGTGTGAGGGGAACAGCGGTATAGTCGCTTTCTTTCACTTGAAAGTGAGCGAGAAGCTCATCCCACTGGGCGCGGATCTGTTGATTAATGGTATGATCGAGCCGTTGTTTCCACTCTTCTTCCTCCGGTGTTTCCGGGGATGTAAAAGAGGTGCGCTTCGTATGCGGAGAATCGATGACGTAGAGCTCATCTCCGGATGTTGCCTGAATGCTCCTGATTGCTTCCTCCCCTAGATGAAGCTCACCGTGATGGAACGATACCGCTTGATATTTCTGACTGTCCTCTCCGTGGATGCTCGTTTTCTTCTTGATGATGGACGCGTTCTCCTCCCATTTGCTCACCACTCCTTTTAGTCTTCCATTTACATATAGAAGGGAAACATCCTGACGCAGATACATCGGTTTTTCGCTCTCGGAAGAAACTTCCCAAACCACTTCATATTCATCTTCGTCTTCCTGGCCGGAAAATTCCAGACTCGTCCCAAAAGATTTGAATGCCGTTGTCTCATCCAGCGGGAAATATTTAATGACTGCTTCTTCCGTGTAAGATTGTGTGAACACAGCGATGGTGGCGGCTAATACGAGCAAACCCAGCACCCAATAAATCCATACCTTCTTCACCACTACCAACTCCCTTGAAGGCTGAAAGCTATTCTATATAGGGAGGATATGATGTTTTTCTCCGGGACATGCCTGTGAATTCCTTGATCGTCCATGCATGATTCCTCTTGTTTGGAAAAAACTAACCGGTAGCAAGGAAGAAGGAGGAAATGCTGTGGAGGAACAACGGTTATTTCAGGACTACTCAAAAAATGTTTCCTATATGAAAGAGCGGCTCGGTGTGGATGAGAGCTTTGACATGATCCACCTTGATCTCGTCTACGCAGGCAGGGGCATGTCCCTGTTCATGGTCGACGGCTTTGTGAAAGATGATATACTCCACTATTTAATGAAGTTACTATCGGAGCTTGATAAAGATCAGCTTGAGCCTGATCCGCTGGAACGCCTGCTTCGAACACACCTTCCTTATATAGAACTGGATAAGCAAAAGGATTTAAATAAAGCAGCAGATACGGTATTGGCAGGACCAACGGCGCTTGTCGTGGAAGGTGTGGATGAAGTCATACTCATCGATGCCAGGACGTATCCGGTACGCGGCCCCCAGGAGCCCGATTTAGAGCGGGTGGTTCGAGGATCCAGGGACGGTTTTGTTGAGACGATCGTTTTTAATACGGCACTAACACGGAGAAGAGTGAGGGATCGCTCCCTTCGGATGGAGTACTTGCAGATTGGAAGACGTTCCCAAACGGATGTGTGTATCTGCTATATTAAAGACATCGCAGACACAGAACGCGTCGAGCACCTCCAGCGTGTGTTGAAAGAGATCGATACGGATGCTCTTCCAATGGCGGAGAAAACGATCGAAGAATATATCAGTGGGAGATATTGGAATCCTTACCCTGTCATTCGATATACGGAAAGACCGGATACAGCCGCCGCCCATCTATATGAAGGGCATATTCTGGTCATCATTGACGGATCACCAAGTGTAATGATTACGCCGGCTACTTTTTTTCATCACTTGCAGCACGCGGAGGAATACCGGCAGAAACCGCTTGTCGGCGCATATTTGCGCTGGGTTCGTTTCTTTGCATTCTTTGCGTCTATCTTTGTATTACCTTTATATTTCCTTTTCTCTAAACAGCCGGAATTACTGCCGGAATTATTGTCATTTATTGGTCCATCAGAGGCGGGAATCATTCCGCTGATCATCCAGTTCCTGATTGCCGAGATCGGTATTGACATGCTGCGTATGGCGGCCATCCATACACCATCATCGCTCGGGACAGCACTTGGTCTTGTAGCGGCGATCTTAATCGGACAGGTTGCCGTCGAAGTCGGCTTGTTCTCGAGTGAAGTCGTCCTCTATTTAGCACTCGCTGCCGTGGGTACGTTTGCAACACCGAGCTATGAAATCGGTCTCGCAGACAGACTCTCACGAATGGCGCTGTTGTTGTTTACCGGTGTGTTCGGAGTGAAAGGGTATGTCATAGGTGTGACGTTTTGGATATTGTATCTTGCGAACATGCAGACCTTTAAGACTCCTTATTTGTGGCCGTTTCTTCCTTTCGCCTGGAAGCCGTTGCGGGATGTCCTGCTCCGTTCACCGATCCCTCTCAAAAACAGACGGCCTGCGTTCCTGCATCCCCAAGACCCCGACCGTTAATGGTATCGGGGTTTTATTATTTTCAGAATGCGATGGACTTGGTATAATGGATAAAGGTGATGCTTCGTGAAAACGATTTATGATATTCAGCAATACTTAAAAAAGTTTGGAACATTTATTTATATCGGAGATCGTATTGCCGATCTCGAGTTGATGGAAGAGGAAATCAGGGAGTTGTATAAGGCCCAATGCATGTCCTCCCATGATTACCAAATGGCCCATTTTACTGCTGCGTAGTGAAATGGCAGAAGAGAGAGAACGATTGAGGGGAGAGGGAACATCATGACACAAACCTATTACATAGGTGCGGATATCGGAGGCACGACCGTAAAACTGGCTGTTATTAAAGAGGACGGCGACATTCTTACGAAATGGGAGATACCTACGAACACCACAGACATGGGGGCATCTATACCTGCTGATATTGCAGAAGCAATCGCTTCCAAATTGCAGGAAAGCGGAATTGACAGGGAACAGGTAGCCGGTATAGGTGCAGGAGCTCCCGGTTTTGTTGATACAGAAACCGGCTTCATACATGAAGCGGTCAATATCGGCTGGAAAGATTTCGATTTCGGTATGCACTTGAAGGAATTGACTGGTTTACCTGTCTGGGTCGATAATGATGCCAACCTGGCCGCTCTCGGGGAAAATTGGC
Source organism: Halobacillus sp. BAB-2008 (assembly GCF_000328325.1). NCBI lineage: Bacteria > Bacillati > Bacillota > Bacilli > Caryophanales > Bacillaceae > Halobacillus > Halobacillus sp. BAB-2008. The sequence continues at coordinate 15,964 of NZ_ANPF01000048.1, forward strand.
TCGGAGCCGGGCAGGGATGCAAAGAATTGATTGCAGTAACGATCGGAACCGGCGTCGGTGGCGGCATTATTGCGAACGGCAATATCTTAAACGGCGCAAATGGAACAGCGGCTGAACTCGGCCATGTGACCGTCCTGCCTTCAGGCGGGGCGCCATGTAACTGTGGAAAGACCGGCTGTTTGGAAACGGAAACATCTGCTACTGGAATTGTTCGTAAAGCAACGATTGCTGCCAATAAGGACAAGACTTCTATATTGAACGATCTTATCAATAAAGGGGAACTATCTGCGAAAGCAGTCTTTGAAGCAGCAGCAAATAAAGATGCTTCAGCTGCCCAAGTCGTGCATGAAGTGACAGAGACCCTGGGGATGGCCATCGCCAACCTGGCCATTGCCATTAATCCGGAGAAAATCGTCATTGGCGGGGGCGTTTCCAAAGCCGGCGACATTCTGCTCAAGCCGCTGGAGGAAGCGTATAGAAAATATGCACTGAAGCGGACGGCGCAAGCTTCGTCCTTCGGTATCGCCCAATTAGGGAATGATGCAGGAGTAATCGGTGGTGCCTATTTAGTCAAAAAAAATCGATAAAGAAAAAGGAGCTGAGTGATCAGCTCCTTTTTCTTTTTATAAAACAAATTTTTCCTTTCAAAATTATAGGGATAAGGCTTCCCTTTTTAGTTTTCCTTTATTATGATAGGAGATGGATTATGTTCGGTTACAAATGATGGAAAAATATTTTTTTGAAACTTTTAGCGTATGATACTCGTCATATAAGACGAAGCTGTTTAATAATCTTATGGAGTGGAATAAGCTAAAGGATCATGCGGGGCACGATAACAACGTGCAGAACCGCTATTGCTATAGAGGAGGAGCCATCATGCAGGTAAGAAATAATCGCATTCCGCTTTTTGTGATTGCGACATTACTGTTCGGGCTGAAAACCTACCTGGTTTATCGGTTCTTTTTTGATTTATCAATAGAAAATCCGATGCAGGAATTCATCTTGTTCTTTAACCCGATTGCAAGCGCCTATCTCGTTTTCGCTGTCAGTGTTTGGTTTAAGCCTAATAGCCAGCGAAAATATTTGAGATGGACGACGTTACTCGGAACTTTGGTATTGTTTTTTAATCTGATTTTTTATAGAAATTTCACGGACTTCATTACCCTCCCGGTATTATTCCAAGGAAATAACGCAGCCGATTTGTCAGGAAGCATCCTGACACTGATCCACTGGGAAGATATCTTTCTGTTCCTTGATGTGGCGGTTGTCTGGTATTTGAGTACGAAAAAGTTCGATTTGACCGTCAGACTTCCAAAGAACAGCAAGATTGCAGCAACAGCGATTACGTTCCTGCTGCTCGCCGGCAACGTGGTTCTTGCTGAAATTGAAAGGCCCATGCTGTTCGTGAGGACGTTTGACAGAGAATACCTGGTGAAGAACATCGGGATTTACAACTATCATCTTTATGACGCGACGATGCAGACGAAGACCAAGGCACAGCGCGTATTCGCCGATGGAAGTGAAATCAGTGAGATTGAATCCTACATTGAGGAGACTTCGCCGGATACGGTGGATAAGAAAGATGAGCTTTTTGGTATCGCTGAAAATAAAAATGTCATTTTCGTCAGTGTGGAATCTTTCCAGAATTTCCTGCTTGATTCGGAAGTGAACGGGAAAGAGATTACGCCTTTCCTTGATGAATTGAAAGAACAGGATGATACCATATTCTTTAATAATTTCTATCATCAAACCGCACAGGGAAAAACATCGGATTCTGAATTCATCGTTGAAAACTCCCTTTATCCTTTGGGAAGAGGAGCGGTCTACTTCACCAATGCCGATAATGAATACCACGCTTTACCGGAAATACTGAACAATAACGGGTATGAAACGTCTGTTTTTCATGCAAACAACGCCAGCTTCTGGAATAGGGATGTCATGTACGACAACATCGGATATGACGAATTTTACGATGAGAACTCCTACCAGATCACACCGGACAATTCGTTCGGGTGGGGGCTGGAAGACAAAGCTTTCTTTGAGCAGTCAATCAAGTATTTACAAGCGCAGGAGAAGCCGTTTTACAGTAAGTTCATTACACTTACGCACCATTTTCCTTTCGAACTGCCGGAAGAAAAAGCACATATCGACCCATACGATTCCAATTCAAACACCCTTAATGCCTATGTGCAGACGGCTCGTTATACGGATGAGGCCCTGGAGCAGTTCTTTCAACAGCTAAAGGATTCAGGGATATATGAAGACTCCATTATTGTTCTTATGGGGGATCATTATGGTATCAGTGATTTCCATAACAAAGCCATGGGACAGTTCCTGGGAGAGGAAGTGACTCCTTATGTCCAGACTCAACTCCAGCGTGTCCCTTTCATGGTCCATATTCCCGGGTATGAACAAGGTGGGATCAATGAGAAAGTGGTCGGCCAAATCGATGTCAAGCCGACATTGCTTCACCTTCTCGGTATCGATGCTTCGGAGGATATGACCTTTGGAGACAACATGTTCGGGGAAAGGAAAAAAGATTTTGTCGCAATGAGAGATGGAAGCTTCGTGACGAATGATTACGTCTATGCAAGTGAAACATGCTATGACAGGGAAACGGGAGAACCTCTTCCGGAAAATCAGAAGGACGCATGTGATCAAACAAAAGAGGCAGTGAATAAAGAATTAAGTTATTCCGATAATATTATCTATGGAGATTTGTTCCGTTTTTACGATTTTCAGAAGACCGGAAATTGATATGACAAACCCTTATTCCCTATGGGAGTAGGGGTTTTTTATGTGAAATTCTGCGCGGGGTGGTTTGTCTACATATTTTTGTGCATATGGGGGTATGGTTACATATATACATAGTGATTTAAGAAATGGGGGAAGCCTTATGTTCCAATTGAAGCATGTGTATCAAGATCCTTTGGAAGACATCAACTTCACGATGGAGAAGAATGAAAAAGTCATTCTCTTCGGACCTTCAGGTGCAGGGAAAAGCACTCTGTTGTTCCTGCTGAACCGCTTGAGCGATCCGCAAAAAGGAGAAATTTATTTCAAAGGAGAACCGATTGAGAATTATTCGATAACTAAACTTCGTAAAGAAGTAGGACTTGTTCTTCAATCTCCGAACCTTTTTCCAGGAACGGTTCTTGACAATATTAAATATGGACCAAGTCTGTCTGGAGAATGGAATGATAAAGAGGGGAAAAAGCTGATGGAGTATGTTCAGCTGCCATCCAGCTATCTCAATCGGGACGTGGAACAGCTGTCCGGCGGTGAAATGCAGCGCGTGTCTCTTGCTAGAACCCTCGCGAATTCTCCGGACGTTCTGCTTCTGGATGAGCCGACCAGTGCTCTGGATTACCGGACGGCGGAAGAGATCGAAGAGGTGCTGGAGGAATTGATTCATGAACATTCTTTAACGATGCTGATGGTTACACACAATCTCTCTCAGGCACGCCGCCTGGGAGACCGTGGTCTTTTTATTGCAGATGGACATCTGCAGGAAGACGGCCCCTTCCCGGATATGCTGGACCAGCCGAAAACAGAAAAACTTTCTCAATTTCTTGAAGATTAAGGATGTGAGTACTTTTGACGCCTGAGATATCTAACCAATCTTTGCTATTCCTGATTATTTTTGTGATCGTTCCACTTGCCTTATCTTATTATTATCAACTGGGTGTCAGTAAAAGTGTCATTTGGTCGACGCTTCGCGGGACGGTTCAACTGTTTGCCATCGGCTATATCCTGACTTATTTATTCGATCTCCCTGCCGCATACGGCATTCCCTTCATGTTGACCGTTATGATTATCATCGCTACATTTCATGCCAGACAGAGGGGAAAGGAGCTCCCTTATGTAGGTTTCATCCTATTTTTCGGGCTTTTGGTTATTGAGGTCGGAGTATTAACACTTTGGCTGGTGTTTGATATGATCAATTTTGAACCCTCGGAGGTCGTACCAATGAGCGGGATGGTTATTGGAAACAGCATGACAGCAATGGGACTCGCGCTCGAACGAATGAAGGAGGAATACAAAGAAAACAACGGACGGATCCTTGCAGCGTTGTCCCTCGGGGCTGAACCAAAGCAGGCTTCCCATATGATCGTCCAAAAAACGCTGCACGCCTCTCTCATTCCAAACGTGGATCGTTTAAAAACGATAGGTCTTGTTCAACTGCCGGGGATGATGACCGGACTAATCCTTGGGGGAGTCTCACCGGTAATGGCTATAAAGTATCAGCTCGTCATATCGCTAAGTATCTTTTCATCTGTCTCCCTTAGTGCGATGTTCATTACACTTGCCATGTACCGTTACTTCTTCAATCAGAATAAACAGCTGCTTGAAACAGAAGAGGAGATACGTAACAACCGATCCTGATTAAGCACAAATAAGCGGCCTTCCATTGGGAAGGCCGCCTATTTGTCGTTCATGCCACAAAAAGGTTGTGCCAAATCGTCATGACGGAGAACCATCCAAAAACCAACGCGGATGCACCTGCAAAGACGACAGCGAAAAAGTTCTTTGTTTTCAGCTCTCTTAAGACTGCGAAGATACATAAGATAGTTGCGAGTAAAAGAAGTATAGCTGTTACCATGATCAGCACCTCCAAAGCTCTTTTCTTTATTATCATCCACTAGGCATGGATGTTATACTATATGTATCGAGTATATTCTATCTTTCATTTTATAGGAAAATTTTGAAAAAGTCGAGTTGCATTCTGTGTATTTTGAAAATTATCAGTGAGGTGTATGTTTTGATTAAAATTTCCAGATTACCACTGGGTCCGGTAGCTACCAACGCTTATATCATTCATGAAAACAAAAAAGCAGTTGTTTTTGATCCTGGTGGAGATTTCAATAAGTTGGATGATTACTTGAAAGAGCGGGAACTCGAGGTAGAGGCTATCCTTCTCACTCACGCTCATTTCGACCATATAGGTGCCGTTGATCAACTGAGAGAAGCCTATCATGCTCCTGTTTATGTACATAAGGAAGAGGCGGACTGGCTGCAGAATCCTGATAAGAACGGATCGAAGCTGTTCGGATTGGGAGAAATAACAGCAGCACCTGCCGATCAGTTTATCGAAGTGGGTCCAATGGAGATTGCGGGCATGCCTTTTGAGGTCCGACATACTCCCGGTCATTCTCCGGGGAGCGTCTCCTATGTTTTTCGGAACCAGCGACTGACAATTGCCGGGGACACCTTATTCCAGGGCGGAATCGGCAGGACAGATCTTCCGGGAGGCGATCGTTCCTTGTTGAATCGCAGTATACAAGAACAATTGCTCACTCTTCGAAATGATATGAGAATCTTCCCGGGACACGGGATGCCGACGACCGTTGGAGAAGAATTAGGAACCAATCCGTTCCTTAAATGAATCGCACTATGAAAAAAACCTGTTATCCTCAACTGGATAACAGGTTTTTTTCAGTGCCCTCCGAATGTTGGTACGAGAATGAATGAAGTATAATACGTGAAACCGATCATAAAGACTGTCAAGTATGAGAAGAATATGTAGACATACATACGTTCAGACAGCTTCAGATAACCAATAGTAAGGAAAAATGCCGTTTGAGCAAGTGACAATAGTGCTGCTTCCATCATATCGCCGGCAAAGAACATGACAGTGAAGATCCCTGTCCAGAAAGCCAGCACCCGGAACATACGGTCCATGCTTTTCCCCCTCCTTCTCGCGCGTTAGAGTATCAACTGTAATTATATCCGAACCAGTAAAAATTGTAAATAAAACGCATACATAAATACCTTCTTTCAGTTTGTGCATTTTTCGTCGGCATATTCACTCAAAATTAAAATTATTTTCGAATTTTATGTCGAAATAGGTTTCAAATATTGTACAAAGGTTATACAGGTACTATACAATAGAGGCGTACCAAAAAAAGCGAGGAGCGAAAAAAATGGAAGAGTTAAAATTCTACACATACCCAAGTTGTACATCTTGTAGACGGACTAAGTCATGGTTGAAGAGCCAAGGGGTGGATTTTAACGAACAGCACCTATTTCGTGAGACTCCTACGAAGGATGAATTGAAGAGAATACTAGCACTGACGACCCATGGAATTGATGAAATACTGGCTAAACGCAGCAAGGAATATAAAATGTTGAACATGGATGTAGAGGATATGACATTAAACGAATTTCTCGAACTTGTTACAGAAAAGCCTAAACTGCTTAGAAGACCGATCCTAACCAACGGAGAAAAATTGGTTATCGGCTATGACCTCGATGGTTTGAGAGGAATTACCAATAATCGTTTGGAATATACGGCTATCATTTCATAAACCATATACAAAAAGAGCGCCTTTCTAAATAGAAAAGCGCTCTTTTGTTTGTAAAAGTATCCCTAATCCATAAGGAGGGACCATCATTCAAATGTGCATGTACATGTTCTGCAGCAAAGAAATAAAGAGGGAACACCGGCCCCGTTCCTCATTTGGAGGGGTCTTGATAAGTGACTAATGATTTTACAGATTCGTCTGATAGGGAAATGGTCCAGTTGCAAATCCACCCGCCTATCTGATCTTTTGTGCAGACCGATTTAATTTCCCCCTCGGGAAGCTGTCGAACGAATGTATAGGTTGATTCACGGTCTGGAGTAGAAACAAGTGCATCGTTTAAAATGCTCTGTGTCGACTGCACAAGGTATTGGGAGGTGAGGGCGCGTTTGGTCATCTCTGTATTGCTAAGCTGGTTCTTATACATGGCTGTTGTCGTCAGTAAGGCGGAGCATAGCACCAGGCATATTAACAATGCCCATGGAAAGATGACTCCTTCCTCTCGTTTTTCTTTAAGGTAGATGTATGAGTCGTTGAAACCTACTGTCCTCATGGATCTGTACCTCCAAAGTAAGGGTGGATGGACCATTATCGTGTATAGTGAAAGATTCAACTGGAGTGAGTAATGTTTCGTGACCTGTTCCATTTACGGTTCTACGTACGATGGTGCCGTATTGCTCAATTTGAATGATCCGGTCATCCCAAGAAACAATTTGAATGGTGTTGCCGTTTAAAGAGAAGCTTTTAGAGGCATTGATCTCTTCCTGTATGAAGTGAAACAGGTGGAGCGAAGCCTGTTCTTCATAGTAAGAAGGGTTGCGGATAGAAGTGAGTAAAGGAGTCGATAAGAAAAGGATGATGGTAATGATAGTGAGGCTGAACAGTGCCTCCAGAAAAGTAAACCCATTAGACTCATGAAGACGGGGCATGTAAGCAAAACTCCTTAGTCTCTTTATCTTTCCTTTGCCAGGTAATACAGCCGGTCAGGGTGGAATCGCTTTTCCATAATTGGATTTCATAAGCGGTCGGCTGTGTTCCGGTATAATGAAAGGAAAGAGGTTTTTCATCTGTATGCAGCTGAAGTTCATCATATAGTCGGACTGCCATTTCTCTTTCCATGGCAAGCTCTTTTTGATCAGAGCGGAGTTGAGTCAGAGCAGGCAGGACGGTAAGACAGATGACCATGACCGTGCTGAAAGCGGCGATTGTTTCAAGGAGCGTAAAACCTTCATTCTTCATCTATTCTCACCCTGCTCGTTCCGAATGGAAAGGTGACTTTGTATGACGTGTCTCGAGAGGTGAACTTCATGGTTCCCGGGGATTGAATGATTCCTCTTTGATTAAACTTTACTTGAGGCTTGAGTGTCAGCATATTGATTCTCCAATCAGCTGGTAATGTGCGCTGAAATACCATTCGTTTTTCCTTGCTGTCATATAAAGCGTACTGATTGTTCGTTTCATAGAAGTAAAGGGTGAAGTAGGGGTGTTTATATTGAGTCAGCTGCTGGGATAACAGGACGTCTTCCTGGAATTGCTGCAGAAAGAGCTTTTCTTGAACGTGGTGGAGGGTGTGATGGTGCAGAGGTGCGATACAGAGGAGGAGGATGGACCATGATAACAGGACGAGGACTGTTTCTGTAAACGTGTAACCGCTCTGTGAATTAGGAAGGGGCATGATCAACTTTGCCGTCTGTAATCGTTAAGGTATCTCCATTCGGACACTTTGTTTCTTTCAAATATCCCTCGGTTTTTAATACGTCTATCGTCGTTGGATAGGCATCATTATCAAGAAAATAGGCTTCTGCCTGGCTTCCGCCGTCGCTGTGAGTGCCTCGCATCCTTTGTCGCGGATATTCTGACTATTCTTGGTCATGTTTGGAATCGTGATGATAAGCAGTACGGAAATGACCAGCAGCACGATAAGCATCTCGATTAGTGTGAATCCTTTTTCATTTTTCATGTTTGAACGACTCCTTTTCGTTATAGTTGATTCATCCATCCATATAGAGGAAGCATGATGGATGCATAAATACTTATGATCACCACAGCTACCAGAACGAAAAATATCGGCTGTATTCTCTGGATCCAAGTCGTAATCTTACTCTGAATATGTTCAATGAAAAATTCAGCCAGTATTTCCAGTTCGCTTTGCAGTGCTTCCACATCGTTGGTGTGGTGGAAGATATCAGTCAGCTCTGTTCGGAATAACGGGCAGCTGTGTAATGCCTGTCCAAAAGACTTTCCCTCGCCCAGCTGAAGGAGGATCTCTTTACTGTAAGTGGACAAAACCTCATCCCCGTGATGGTCCCGCATCGTTTCCATCGATTGCTTTAAGGTCAATCCCGCACGCAGTAAGGAGTGAAGGTGGGTAGTGAAGGAATAGGAGGCAGAATAGGAGTAATAAACGCGCAGTACTGGAAAACGCTGATAGAAATCCAACTTGTTTTGTACGGACATCCTCGGTAATATAAACAGGAGAGATACAAGAGAACCGCCCAGGAGCAGGAAAATGATTACCATTCCGGTCATGAAATAATCGACCCCCATCAGCAGCCACAAAGTGCTGGTGGACTCTCCTTCAAAGAGTTGGATGAAATTAGGCAAGACGGTCCTTTTCATGATTGTAAAAGCACCAATGAGGAAAACTAAGAGCAGAAGAGGGTATCGGAGGACGCGGGTGATTCTTTCTTTGTATTCTTTCTTCATTTCCATAAGCTGTTTGGTCTGACGGAAGATGTGAGGCAGGTCGAAGTGGATGTTGCTGAAATATAGAAAGTTGGTTACGGTTTTTGAGAAGCGGGCGTGTTTATAGGCCTGATCAATCGTATCTCCTCTTCCAAGTGCTGTAATCAGTGACTCTGCGACAGGCTTTAATCGTGCGTCCCAACCGGTCATTCTTAAAGCCTCAAGCAGAGGATATCCCTTACTGAGGATATGACTGAGTCTATGAAGGAACAGGATTTGCAAATGATCCGGCAGCCTTCGATCAGAGGAGCGGACCTGCTTCCTTTTTCTCAATAAAGCCGAGAGCATAGGCTTTCCTCCTCAGTTTCTGGAATGAATGAAAAAGATGTGGGGAAGGTGCGGTCCCGAGCATCGCCCGGCGTAGGAGCTCTCCTTCAAGCATTTCGAGAATAGCCGCTCGTTTCGGCAGCTGTTTGTTTGCCGTAATTGGAACGAGCTGCTGAGCGGTGATAGCAATGAGGGACTGCTCCAATTCCGCCTGCTGGATGTCCATCTCCTTCAAACGGTGAATGGTTCCATAGGCATTCATTGCGTGAATCGTACTGATGACGAGGTGTCCGCTGAGCGCTGCTCGAAAAGCGAATTTTGCTGTTGCCTGGTCCCTGATTTCTCCGACCATCAATAGATCAGGATCATGACGAAGTGCCGCTTTGAGACCGGTGTCATAGGTAACACCGGCCCGTTCATTTACCTGGACCTGAATAATGTTGTTCAGATTCTTCTCGATGGGATCTTCAAGCGTGATGGCCTGGAAGGAGCTCTGTGTCATGAGGGATTGAATCAAGGCGTACAGGGTGGTTGTTTTTCCACTCCCTGTCGGTCCGGTAAACAGGATCATTCCGCTTCGGTGACGAAGCCAGGATTCCAGACGGTTCCGCTGATGAGGGAAGAGGAAGAGTTGTTCGAGTGGCATATGGTTCATCGGATTCAGTATGCGAATGGCGAGACTCTCCGTTCCGGTAATGGGAAGAGTGGAGAGACGGAGATCGAAAATCGAGTGGTTGTTTCTGTAAGGGATGGTGCCGTTCTGGGGGCGCTTCTGTTCACCAATGTCCATACCGGAAGTGAACTTGTAATAGGAAAGGATTTTCTGATACATAGGCAGTGGAAGTTTCGAGTGGAAAATTCGTTCCCCATGGATGCGGAAATGGACGTTCGCGTTCTCGGAGTAAGGTGTGAAATGGATATCGGAGGCAGACTGCTGAATCGCGGAGAGGACGAGGTCGTTTGCGCGGGTGGCGACGGAGTTCAAATGAATAATCACCTCATTTCTAAATTTATACATAGAATTATATTCGACAATGATCGAGTAAATCCTGCTTCAGGAAAAAATAAAAAGGGGGCCCGTCAATGATTTTTATCGTAGGTTTCATGGGAAGCGGAAAAACGACCGTAGCAGAACAGCTTGGAGAAGCAACCGGGTACAAAGCGGTGGAGATGGACAGAGAAATCGAACGTCTGGAAGGGATGACGATTCCTGAGATGTTCGAGCGATACGGAGAAGCGTATTTCCGTTCTGCGGAAACGCGTTTTCTAAAAGGGCTTCACGGGGACGGCATTGTTTCCACCGGGGGAGGCGTCATTCTCCAGGAGGAAAATCGAAGAATTCTTGCAGAAGGAACCGTCGTTTATTTAAGGGCGGAGTGGGAGACGATCACAGCACGTCTCGCCGGCGATAAAAATCGTCCTTTGTGGTCCGGTGCATCTTCTGACAAGCAGAAGCGGTTTCAAGAACGCCTTCCTTATTATAAGGAAGTGGCGGATATCACCATTGATGTAGATAAGAAATCACCACAGGTAATAGCGGAGGAAATACAATTGCGTCTAAAATAATGGTGATAGGTACATACTAGAACCAAACGGTTAAAAAAGAGGGATTCAAATGGACAAGAATGATTATGTGAAATTTTTGACAGAAGAAATGGTCAAGTACATGCATTTGTCTAAAGAAGAAAAAAGGTTGAGGAAGGAAGAGAAACCTTCCAAGAAATCATCCTCGTATTGGTTCGGCATTCTTCCCTTTGCTTGGAAGTTGTTTAAAAGAAAAAGAAGGATTACAAATCCTTGAAACCGAAAAAGCCGCTGAGAAATCAGCGGCTTTTTTCAGCTTGTTGAAGAAGTGATATGCAGGAAGGGAAGGCGAATCAAGTAAAATGAGCGCTTCCACTGGCCCGTATGCCTTTTCTCTATGTCTTATCCGTTTGTGGATTCCCGCTCACCAAACGCAGACGCGGCGGATGAGAGGTTCTTCTCTTCCGCCGACTGTTTTGTTATCGTTTGGTCAGCCACTCGGCACTCGTATTCTGCGATAGGTAAAAAAGACCGCCGTTTATAACGTCCCACTCAATTCTCGGTTTGTAGCGGATGTCGAGCTGTTCTCTTTCCCTTGTGAAAGAATCGAGGTCAATGTCTTCCGACTGATAAAATGTTTCCAACAACTCTCTCTCTTTATTCCATTCTAAAATGGATTCTTCCGCCCATTTATTCGTTCTCGCTTGAATATGCTGTTCCAGATGCTTTTGTATGCGTACATAGGCGTTCTTCAAGGAAATCACAGGTGTCATCGGGAACGTATAGTCGGATACGGTTGATTCAAACCGCAGCGGCATGATCCGCTCCATCATTCCGACCATAAGCGTCCCGTGAATGAGGTTTATACCAATGGATAAAGGTTCGTCCTTAGCTTGTTTTCCTCTGTATTGGAGCTGCAGGTTTAAGATGAGCCATGGACTCATCGCCCTGTTTGTACCAGGGGTATCGATGACTTCGTACAAACGAGCCGTCTTCCCTTTCTTAATGGCCGTATGATAGAGCGAGTGCAGCTTCGGAGTGCCGGCATGAAGATAAATTCCTTCTTTTTCCGTATGGTTGGTATCGGTGAAGGTCAACTGCATCGGGTCTCCATCCCGGTTCATTTTCTTCATATAATGCCAGTAGAACGGGCGGTTCATAATCTCTTCATCCATTTCACTGGTCAGCTGGACCGTAAAATGTCCTTTAGCTTTGTCTATAATGGAACAACCGTATGTTTCAAAGAAAGATTGGACGAAACTTTCGTGCGGGTTTGTTTCATTCAACTGGATTCTCTCCTCTCATTTACGCTGTATTCTACGTAGCTGACCAGATTGTTCAGTTTTATATTCACTTCGCCTTGACTCTCCGACTGCTTAAGGATCGACTGTATCTGCTGATCGAATGACCCTCCAGGTATTTGCTCCAGAATGTGGTCCAGGTCTCCGACCGCATTCTTAAAGACTTCAATTTTCTCATAAAGCATATTCATGATATGGTCTTCAATCGTATTTTTGATGGCAAAGTTATAAATCTTGACGTCGTTTTCTTGACCGAACCGGTGAATCCTGCCGATTCTTTGTTCGAGGCGCATCGGGTTCCAAGGCAGGTCGTAGTTGATCATGTGGTGACAGAACTGCAGATTAATACCTTCTCCGCCCGCTTCGGTTGCTACCATGACTTGAGCCTTATCTCTGAACAGCTGCTTCATCCAGTCCCGCTTCCCTTTATTGAACTTTCCGCTGAATGGGACCGAGGTAATTCCGTGCTGCTGCAGGTACCACTGGAGATAGAACTGGGTTGCCCGATACTCTGTGAAAATAATGAACTTTTCTTTTGTCTGTTCAATTTTTTCGATCATTCGCTTCGCTTTCACATGGTGGGGGAGACTACCGACCGCCTCCATGATGTCATCATACAAGGCGCTTTTCCCTTCCGGTGCTTTCTTCTTTAATTCTTGAAGCGACAGGAAACAGGCTTCTCTGGAAGAACATAATTCTTTCGCAAGGGTCAGCCACGTAAACGAAGGGTGTGAGGCTTTCAATGTCTCGAGGCTTTGGTAGACTTTTGCCTCTTCCTCGGAGAATTCCAGGCGTTCATTCGTCACTTTCCGCTTGGAAGCATCCAGTCCTGTATCCTTCCGCCGGTTCCGAATCATTAATTTTCCAACAAGAGAATGAATGTGTTCTGTACGTTCGTCTTGATCGGCATTCTTCTGGTATTTCTTTTTGAAATCTGTCAGGTTTCCCAAATATCCTGGTTTCAATATAGAGACGAGATTGAACAGGTCGCTCAGTTTGTTCTGTATCGGTGTTGCCGTGAGTAACAGGCAGTAAGTCTTTTTCAACGACTGGACAAATTGATAGTTCTTCGTCTGGTGATTCTTTAGTTTATGTGCCTCATCAATGATCACCAGGTCGTAATCAATATTAAGTATTTCCTCTTTATGCTGTTCTCTTTTCGCCATATCAATCGATGTGACCGTTATTTCCCATTCTTTCCACGATGCATGTTTTTTCCTGGGAGAAGCGGCCTGAATATAGAATTTCTCGTTCAATTCCTGTATCCATTGGTTCACGAGAGATGCAGGCGTGAGAATCAATACTTTCTTCGCCCGCCCTCTGATCATAAGCTCTTTCAAAATCAGCCCTGCTTCCAGTGTCTTACCGAGCCCCACTTCATCAGCCAGAATCGCCCTGCCATGCATATGGTGGATGACCTTGGAGGCAGCTTCTATCTGATGTTCCATGAAGTCGATATGGGGAAGGTGTTCAAGGGAAAGCAGACCATCAAAGTGTGGGACCGTTTGGAACTGTGCCGCTTTATAGGCAAGTTTGAACCCCTCCCAGGAACTCAGTCTTTCCGAAGAGTCCAAATGACCGGATAATGTGTGTAAAAACGCTTCATCTGGATGAATTTGAATCATATGGAATCGCTCCTTTTTCTAATAGTTTGCCTTTCGTAAAGATTGTGAATAATTTGTTGAATTCCCATGTCTTTTGTAAAGAATGCGTGATATAATGTAGCTGAATTTGAAGTGAAAACCGCATCCATAAGCTATAAAATAGTATGCCCGCTGCAATCTAATAAAATACGAAAGCGGATGACTGTAATGGGAGAGACTACTACCGTGGCGCCGAAGGAGCAAACAATCTTTGTGAATCTCTCAGGCAAAAAGACCTTTACAGGACGCAACTCTGGAGAGCGTCTGCGAAGAAGCAGACCGCCCAAGAAGCAAGCGGACGGATATAGGAATCCGTACGTGAAACTTTCTGGCTTACATGGACAGAGACTCCCTTGATTACAGGAGGAGTCTCTTTTTTTATGGATGATCACATTGCATAAGGAGTGGTTTGGATGACAGAGTTGAAGCGTACCCCTTTGTTCCCTGAATACAAAGAACTCGGAGCAAAAACGATTGATTTCGGAGGTTGGGATTTACCTGTCCAATTTACGAGTATCAAGGAGGAGCATGAGGCTACACGAACGGCTGCCGGGTTGTTCGATGTATCCCATATGGGAGAAGTGATGGTGGAAGGACCGGGCAGTCTTCCTTTTCTACAGAAAATGTTGACGAATGATGTTTCTAAATTGGAACCGGGGAAGGCCCAGTATACGATCATGTGCTATGAGAACGGTGGAACGGTCGATGATTTGATCGTCTATCATCTGGACGAAGCGAAATACTTGCTCGTCGTCAATGCAGCGAACAGAGAAAAGGACTATCAGTGGTTGAAAGATCACCAGACAGGCGATGTGACAATCCAGGATGTATCGGATGAATACGTTCAACTTGCTGTCCAGGGTCCCAAAGCAGAAGAGATCTTGCAGACATTGACGGACAGCGACGTTTCTTCCATTAAGTTCTTTCGTTTTCTATCCGATGTCCGCTTGAAAGGTGTATCAAAAGAAGCTATTGTCTCACGGACCGGATACACCGGCGAGGATGGGTTTGAAATATACCTTCCTGCAGAAGCTGGAAGGGAGCTGTGGCAGGCGCTTCTTACTGCCGGTGAGCCGCACGGATTACAGCCGATCGGGCTGGGGGCGAGGGATACGCTTCGATTTGAAGCGAATCTGGCGTTATACGGCCAGGAGTTAAGTGCGGATATTACTCCGATGGAAGCAGGTCTTGGCTTTGCGGTAAAAGTGAACAAGGATGCGGACTTCATAGGAAAGAACGTGTTGAAAGAACAGAAGGGAAACGGTCCTCAAAGGAAGCTTGTAGGAATTGAAATGATCGATAAAGGCATACCGCGTACGCATTATGAAGTGTTCGTCGGAGAAGAGAATATCGGTTTTGTAACGACAGGTACCCAGTCTCCGACTTTAGGAAAAAACATTGGACTTGCCTTATTGAAGAAAGAGTTTACGGAACCTGGCACGGAAGTCATTGTCCAAGTGCGGAAACGCCGTTTAAAGGCGAAAGTCGTCACTACACCATTTTATAAACGATAATTAAATGAAGGGGGAACTACGTATGGAATTTCGTTACCTGCCCATAACGGAGAAGGATAAGAAAGAAATGCTTGCAGCAATCGGAGTGGAGCACTCCGATGAGCTGTTTTCCGATATACCGGAAAGTGTACGTTTCAAAGGAGACCTCGATATAAAGGATCCGAAGAATGAGTTCCAATTGACGAAAGAGCTGTCCAATCTCGCAGAACAAAACGTTCATTTGAAATCCCATGTTTCCTTCTTGGGTGCGGGAGTCTACGATCACTATATCCCGTCGATCGTCGATCATGTTATTTCCCGTTCTGAATTTTATACGGCCTATACACCGTACCAGCCGGAGATTTCTCAAGGTGAACTCCAGGCAATTTTTGAGTTTCAAACAATGATCAGTGAATTGACGGGGATGGATGTAGCGAACTCTTCTATGTATGACGGCGGAACGGCACTTGCAGAAGCCGTAAACTTATCAGCCGGCCAGACGAAGAAAAAGAAAGTGCTCGTATCGAAAGCGATCCATCCGGAATCCCTTGACGTTATTCGATCTTATGTGAAAGGTCCCGGCCTTGAAGTCATTGAAATCGATCACAAAGAAGGAAAGACAGATTTGGAACAGCTGGAGAGAGAATTAGATGAGAATGTAGCAAGTGTCGTCGTTCAATATCCGAACTTCTTCGGTCAAATCGAACCCTTAGCCGAGATCCGCTCCATTGTGGATCAGGAGAAAAAAGCGATGCTTATTGCTTCCAGCAATCCTCTTGCGCTGGGTTATCTGACACCTCCTGGTGAATTTGGAGCAGATATCGTTGTTGGTGATGCGCAGGTATTTGGTATCCCTGCTCAGTTTGGGGGCCCACACTGCGGATACTTCGCCACGACGAAGAAACTGATGCGCAAAGTACCTGGCAGACTGGTCGGCCAGACGGTAGATGAAGATGGCAGACGTGGCTTTGTGCTCACGCTTCAGGCTCGGGAGCAGCATATCCGGAGGGACAAAGCTACTTCCAACATCTGTTCGAATCAGGCACTAAACGCTCTGGCAGCATCTGTAGCGATGAGCTCCCTGGGCAAGCAGGGCTTGAAGAAGATGGCGCGGATGAATATACAGAAAGCTGCCTATATGAAAAACCAGTTGGAGGCAGCGGGTTTTGAACTTCCATACAAGGACGCTTTCTTTAATGAGGTCGTTGTAAACGTCGGCCGTAATATTGCGGAAGTAAACAAAAAACTCCTTGCGAAAGGTTTCATCGGAGGGTACGATCTCGGTCGGATGTCAGAAGGATTGTCTGAACACATGCTGCTTGCTGTTACAGAAATCAGGACAAAAGAAGAAATTGATCAATTTGTTAAGGAAATGGGGGATATTCGTGGCTAATCAGGACTTTCCGTTAATTTTTGAATTGAGTCAAGAAAGCCGTACCGGATTCAGTCTTCCGGAGTTGGATGTACCGGAAGTGGACGTGGAAGGTATGATCGGCGAGAAATATGTTCGGAAACAGGAACCGGATCTCCCGGAAGTAAGTGAACTTCAAATTATAAGGCATTATACGGGACTTTCTAAACGGAATCACGGGGTCGACTCCGGTTTTTATCCACTCGGCTCCTGTACGATGAAGTATAATCCTAAAATGAATGAAGATGTTGCCCGCTTTCCTGGCTTCAGCCACATCCACCCGTATCAGCCGGAGGAGACGGTACAAGGTGCCCTGCATTTAATGTACGACCTTCAAGAATCGCTTGCTGCTATAACCGGGATGGATACCGTCACTCTGCAACCGGCAGCGGGTGCGCATGGAGAGTGGACGGGATTAATGATGATTCGTGCCTACCATGAAGCGAATGGGGATTACAACCGTACGAAAGTTATCGTTCCGGATTCTGCGCATGGAACGAACCCAGCCTCCGCAACAGTCGCAGGATTTGAAGCTGTAACCGTTAAATCCGATGATCGCGGGCTCGTCGATCTGGAAGATTTAAAACGTGTGGTCGATGAAGAGACGGCCGCCTTAATGCTGACAAACCCGAACACGCTTGGTCTGTTTGAAGAGGATATTGAAGAAATGGCAGCGATCGTTCATGAAGCAGGCGGAAAGCTTTATTATGACGGTGCCAATCTGAATGCTGTTTTAGGTTATGCCCGCCCCGGGGATATGGGATTTGACGTCGTCCACTTGAATCTGCATAAGACGTTTACAGGTCCACACGGCGGGGGAGGACCTGGTTCCGGGCCTGTAGGGGTAACTGCAGAACTGGCGGCGTACCTGCCTAAGCCGATTCTGGTGAAACAGGGCGGTCAGTACATCTTTGATTATGATCGACCGGATTCTATCGGCCGGGTGAAGCCGTATTACGGTAATTTCGGCATCAACGTTCGTGCCTACACGTATATACGTACAATGGGGGCGGAAGGCTTGAAGAAGGTAAGTGAGTATGCTGTCATAAATGCCAACTACATGATGCGCCGCCTTCAGGAGTATTATGACCTTCCATTTGACCGTCATTGTAAGCATGAATTTATTTTATCTGGCAGACGTCAGAAGAAGCTCGGAGTACGGACGTTGGACATAGCAAAACGCCTGCTTGATTTTGGGTACCATCCACCGACCATCTATTTCCCGATTAACGTCGAGGAAGCAATGATGATCGAACCGACGGAAACCGAATCCAAGGAAACGCTGGACGGCTTTATCGATGTGATGATTCAAATAGCCAAAGAAGCAGAAGAGAATCCTGAAATTGTTCAGGAAGCTCCTCATACGACAATCGTGAGCCGCATGGATGAAACACAGGCGGCAAGGAAACCGGTATTGAAATACCGGAAAGGCGAATGAAAATAACCGGAGTCCCTTCAAGGACTCCGGTTTGCTTTTTTCTATCATGATTGGGATAATGAGTAATCTCCCGGCAGGATATTACTTCTTCGTTTTGATCTTTCCGGACCATTTTTTGAATCCGCTCTGCAGCATGTTCAAATCTTTGTAGCCGTTTTTATGCAGCAGCATAGCTGCACGTGCAGACCTGGCACCGCTTTGGCAGTACAGGTACACCGGCTTATCTTTGCGGATTTCAACAAGACGATTGCGCAGCTGCGATAGTGGAATATTTCTCGCGCCCAGTATATGTCCGCCTTCGTATTCTTTCGGTTCCCGGACGTCGATGAGCTGGGCTTTTCTGTATCCTTCGCGGAACTGTTCTTCCGTCAGTGTCGTCATGATTTTTCTAGCTTTGAAGTATCTATATAATCCAAAAGCAATGATCAAGACCAGTGCACCGATTAAAATCCATAAATCCATATGTGCCTCCCCCTTTTCTCTCTTTCTCTATCTATTATAGGAGGGAATCGTTTGCATTTCAAAAATATTTTTCCGTGTTTAAGCAAAAACATGCGCCATCATGGTTTTCCGATGGAAGTGGGAATGCAACAGATGAATAAATGGAAAAGAAGGATAATCGGCTGTTTTTGCTTCGGATTGCTTTTCAAATCGGCTTCGCTCGTAATATTATTAGATTGACAAATTTCTACCTTTTTGTTCAAAACACAAGATATTGAATATATTCTGAAAAAGGGCACAAGATATTGATTATATTTTTGAAAATGTGGTATGTTACTTATATCGATTTTTTATTTAGTAAGGGAGAGATGCAAGATGCAGACGTCAACCTCCACCGATGTCCATACAAAGATTAATGTGGAAAGACTGAACGCAGATATCCGTCAGTTTCCGCAAGTACATGAAATTACAGAAAACATGTCTATTACACACAAAGGCGTGTCCCGGCTTGTCATGTTGGACCGCTATGCATTCAAAGATACAGAGAAACTTACATTGTCGGAGGGAGACTTTGTTGTTCTCACGGTCAAAGACGATCCTAAGTTCCCGGCTCGAGGCTTTGGCTTCATTCATGAGATTGATTGGGAGAAGCACGAAGCTGTTGTCCGTGTCGAAGATGAATTCCTAAGCGTCCTTGACAGACCGGAAGAGCAGGAGTCAGGATTGATCCGCAGAAACCTTGACACGATTGATAAACCGTTAGAGGTATATTACGAACAGATCGCTCTTCGGAATGCGACAGGCCTGTCCGAAGTGGAAACAGATCCGCTTAAGAAACAGGAAAGTTTCGAGAAATTCTACGAAGAACTTTCTGATATGAATTTCATCCCGGCCGGCCGTGTGCTTTATGGTGCCGGTTCCCAAACGGATGTTACGTATTTCAACTGTTACGTGATGCCTTATATCCAGGATTCCAGGGAAGGCATATCCGATCACAGAAAACAGGTGATGGAAATTATGTCACGAGGAGGCGGTGTCGGTACGAATGGTTCCACACTGCGCCCACGCAATACGCTGGCCCGTGGAGTGAACGGTAAATCATCCGGATCCGTTTCCTGGCTTGATGACATTGCGAAATTAACGCACTTGGTTGAACAAGGTGGATCGAGACGCGGTGCGCAGATGATTATGCTTTCAGACTGGCATCCGGATATTCTTGAATTCATCATTTCTAAAATGCAGAATCCACGAATCCTGCGTTACCTGATCGAAAATACAGAAGATGAACAAATTAAGCAGCTTGCCAAGGACAAGCTTAAATTCACCCCACTTACGGAGACGGAGAAAGATCTCTATCAGAGCGTCGTGAATTACAAGCATATCCAAGGACAAGGGGGCTTTACGGACCAAAGCATCCGCGAAGCAGAAGAAAAGCTTCAAATCGGCGGCACTTATACCGTTCATAATTCCGAGTTTTTGACGGGAGCCAATATCTCCGTCTGTGTCACAAAAGAATTTATGGAAGCTGTCGATCAGGACGCTGCCTACGAACTGCGATTCCCGGACGTGGAGAATTACACAGAAGAGGAAATGCGTGTGTATAACGAAGAATGGCACAACAGCGGCGACGTCCGTGAATGGGAGGAACGTGGTTTTGGAGTCCGTACGTACCGTACAGTCAAGGCGAAAGAACTTTGGAACTTGATTAATATTTGTGCTACGTACTCAGCAGAGCCGGGTATCTTCTTCATCGACAATGCCAATGAGAAAACTAATGCGACCGCTTATGGTCAAAAAGTCGTTGCGACAAACCCTTGTGGAGAGCAGCCGTTAGCGCCGTTCAGCGTTTGTAACCTTGCTGCCGTAAACTTGGCCGGTGTCGCCGATAAGGCTAACAAGCAGGTCGATTTCGCTAAGCTGAAACAAACGGTCGAGCGTGGTGTGCGTATGCAGGATAACGTTATTGACGCAACGCCATACTTCCTGGAAGAGAATAAGAAGCAGGCTCTTGGTGAACGTCGTATTGGATTAGGGGTAATGGGGCTCCACGATCTCCTTATTTACTGTGAATCCGTCTACGGTTCCGAAGAAGGAAATAAACTTGTCGATGAAATCTTTGAAACCATTGCGACCACGGCTTATCGTGCATCGATTGAACTCGCGAAAGAGAAAGGAAGTTTCCCGTTTCTGATCGGAGAGACAGAAGAAGAAACAAAGGAGCTTCGTGAGCGTTTTATCAACACAGGTTATATGAAAGACATGCCTGAGGATATCCGTGAAGATGTATTGACTTACGGTATCCGCAACTCCCATTTGTTGACTGTTGCTCCGACAGGTAGTACAGGCACAATGGTGGGCGTTAGTACTGGTCTGGAACCTTATTTCTCCTTCTCTTACTACCGAAGCGGACGTCTAGGTAAGTTTATTGAAGTGAAAGCAGATATTCTTCAGGAATATTTGGATGAACACCCGGAACAGGATCCAAACGAGCTTCCGGAATGGTTCGTAACCGCAATGACTCTCAGCCCCGAAGCACATGCAGATACGCAGTGCATTATCCAACGCTGGGTCGACAGCAGTATTTCCAAGACGGTAAACGCACCGAAAGGATACACGGTCGAACAGGTAGAGAGCGTCTATCAACGCCTATACCGCGGAGGAGCGAAAGGCGGTACGGTGTATGTGGATGGAAGCCGTGACAGCCAGGTGCTTACGTTGAAAGCAGAAGAGAATGATTTCGACGGCGAACAGACAGAACTCTTTGAAGAAGAGGAGAAGACGCCGCGTGTCGTTCTCATGGATACGATTCAGGAGCTCGACAAAACAAATGTGACGATTGGATCGGAAGTCGGTGACACCTGCCCGGTCTGCCGTCAAGGAACGGTAGAAGACATCGGCGGATGCAATACGTGCACGAACTGTAATGCGCAATTGAAGTGCGGACTGTAAAAAGGAAGAAGCATCGGACAGGCTGTCCGATGCTTCCTTTTTTCTGGGTGCAGCATTCCTTGTCACTCAGGTTAAACTAGTGTATCATTTTATATTGGGAAACAGATCACCAGACCATTATCGGTAGGGTCGTGCCCATTTGTACATACAATGGTAATTGGGGGTTCATCATGCCAACACCAAGCATGGAAGACTATATTGAACAAATATATATATTAATAGAAGAAAAAGGATATGCCCGCGTGTCGGATATCGCAGAGAATCTCCAGGTTCACCCGTCATCCGTCACCAAAATGGTGCAGAAACTGGACCGCGATCACTACTTGAATTACGAAAAATACCGGGGTTTGATTCTGACGGCCAAAGGGAAAAAAGTAGGAAAGAGACTGGTGTACAGACATGAATTACTGGAGCAGTTTCTTGAAATCATAGGGGTCGATCATGAGAACATTTACGAGGATGTGGAAGGGATTGAGCACCATATGAGCTGGAATTCAATCGACAGGATTGGAGATTTGGTGCAGTACTTTGATGAAAACCCTGAACGTATGAAGGCCCTCCGTGAAGTGCAGAAGAAGAATGAAGAACAAAATGAAGAATAAGACATCAAGAGGCGCTTGGAAAGATTCCATGCGTCTTTTTTTATTACATAGGGATTAGGTCCCGGTTGTTCTAAATTCCATTTGTCGCGTTTATAATGAACTAAAGTGGGGTGAGGCAGTATGAAAGTGGATGGAGTATTTTCGGGAGGCGGCATAAAGGCTCTGGCGTTTATCGGGGCCTTGGAAGAGCTCGAGGAACAAGGGTACAAATTCCGTCGTCTGGCCGGTACCTCCGCCGGAGCGATTCTGGCATCGCTGACAGCAGCTGGATTCACTTCGACAGAAATAAGGCAACGAGTGGAGAAACTCTCTTTTGAACAATTGGTAGATGTGTCGATTACAGACCGGCTCTTCCCCTTCTTGAAGTGGCTGCTCCTCTATTTCCGGATGGGGTTATATAAGGGGAACAAGCTGGAAGCGCTACTGTCTGAATGGCTGGAGGAGAAAGGAATACGGACGTTCGCAGACCTCCCTGAAGGTTCCCTGAAGGTCATCTGTTCCGACTTGACCCTTGGAAGGATCGTAGTTCTGCCCGATGATCTAAAGAAAGTCTATGGGATTGATCCTGCCACCTTTTCTGTAGCGAAAGCCGTTCGGATGAGTTCAGGCCTCCCTTATTTTTTCATTCCTGTCAAGATTCATGGCAAACGGGGGAAGTCTTTTATTATTGACGGAGGAGTTTTGAGCAACTTTCCATTATGGATATGGGAAAAAGCCGACGGATGCCGTACGAGGCCTATCATCGGAATGAAGCTGAGTGACGAACCGGATAAACTGCCGGAGCAGCAAATCAGCAATGCGATACAAATGTTCCACGCCCTTTTTAAGACGATGCAGCAGGCACATGATGCACGCTACATTTCCAAAACGATGAGCAAAGACGTTATTTTCATTCCGGTAAATGATGTGGAAACCACTGATTTCCATTTATCGGACGCGGAGAAGGAAGCTCTAATTGAACTCGGGCATGTCC
This sequence comes from Halobacillus sp. BAB-2008, assembly GCF_000328325.1. Taxonomy (NCBI): domain Bacteria; kingdom Bacillati; phylum Bacillota; class Bacilli; order Caryophanales; family Bacillaceae; genus Halobacillus; species Halobacillus sp. BAB-2008. Next base: position 39,053 of record NZ_ANPF01000048.1, read on the forward strand.
ATGCGCGGAAGTTTCTTAAGCGTTGGAGCAGATGAATAAGAATACATGAAAAAATCGAGCCATTAAAAAGTGGCTCGATTTTTGTCTTTGCTCTTATTTCCTTCTATAACGCGAAGCTGTGGACCGCTGCTTCTTTTTCTTCCGCGCTTACCTAAAGGGGAAGGCTTGCTTTGTGCTTTGACTGCTGTTTTCTTCTTAACTACAGGAGCAGGCTGTTTATACTTTTGTTTGGATTGTTTAACCGCTTGTTTATATTTCTTCATCTCATTACGGTTCCCGCCGCCTCCAAATCCTCGGTTGCGGAGGAAAAGGAAATAAATAGCACCATAAATCAATACGGCGAAACCGACCATCATCAGGATGGAGTTCAGAAAGCTGGATGTGTTGGTGAACAGCTGGACAGCCACGAAGAAGACAGCAAGGCCGATGAGCGTGTACATGACAGGAGTCATCCACTTACGCATATATGTTCCTCCTTTCTAATATAAGGGTCATGGGTCATCTTCTGAAACACCCGTTGATTGTCTATACCCTAAACAGGGACATCTTTATCATGGAAAATGCTTTCTTGTGTGCTTATATGTGTTATTCAAATTGTTTCCTTATTTCATCGTTTTATGCAAATATTGTCTGCCTTATTCATCTGTACATTCAGGGTTTTCCAATGGAGGATCGTACCTTTATTTTATAACATTCCTCCCTTAATCTCCAGCATTTGCCCGTGCTCAGGCATGAAATAATAGCGGTTGGTTAAAATGAGTATAGGAGGTATGAGAAATGGCAGATAAACAGAAAGATCAAAGACAGCAAGAACCACAGCAGAGTGTGTTAGGAAAAGCGTTGATTACAGGTTTTGTAGCGGGAATATTGTGGAGTGGATTGGGAACAATTGCTTATTACTTCCATTTCGCCGAAGTGTCCGCCGCTTCCTTCTTCTTTCGGTCTTTTTTTCAAACGGACTGGACGGGGACATGGCTCTCGGAAGTACTTGCCATCCTGCTTACAGGCATCCTATCCATTCTAACCGCGCTGGTCTATTATTTTTTACTTAAAAACAAAAATGGACTTTGGCCGGGGATGTTGTATGGAGGGATAATCTGGGCCGTAGTATTCCTCGTTCTGACACCGGTCTTTCCGGCGGTGCCAACCTTTTTGGAGATGGACAGCGATACGTGGGTGACGACGGGCTGTTTATTTATTTTATACGGCGTATTCATAGGGTATTCCATTTCTTATGAGTATAGAGAGTCGAGCGAGACTTCGAAATCTTATTCAAAGCAGGGGAGAGTGTGATAAACTGGAAGTGTAATTGAATCGTTTAGTGGGGGTCTAGGAATGGGGAATAAACGTATTTTCTTGATCAACGGTCCGAACTTGAACATGCTCGGCAAGAGAGAGCCCGATACTTACGGGCACGACACGCTGGAGGATGTCGTTCAATTAGTGAAGGACACGGCATGGGAAGCCGGGTATGAAGTAGAGGACTTTCAGTCGAATCACGAGGGAGAGTTGGTTGATCGCATACAGCTTGCTGAGGAAAAGGCTGCGGGGATCATCATTAATCCGGCTGCTTATACACACACAAGTATTGCCCTGAGGGATGCGATCAGTGCTATTACCCCTCCTGTGATTGAAATTCATATATCCAATGTACACAGCCGTGAGACATTTCGGCACACATCCATGCTGGCTCCTGTTTGTGCGGGTCAAATCGTCGGATTCGGTATCGATGGATATCGCCTTGCCGTAATGGGGATTATTGACAAGATAGAAAAGGAAGGGAGAAATTAATTATGAGTAAGTTGTCAAGTCTAAGGAAGGCTGTTGCCTCCCGGGAATTAGACGGGATTCTTGTCATGAGTGAAATGAACAGACGATACTTGTCTGGGTTTACGGGGTCGTCAGGAGCGCTACTGATTACAGCACAAGAGTCCGTTCTTGTCACGGACTTCCGATATACGGAACAGGCAGGGAACGAAGCGCCTGATTTTCGTATCGTTGAACATAAGAAACCGCTCCACGAGGCGGTTGCGGAACTATCCCAGCAGTTAAACCTTCATAAAATCGCCTTTGAAAAAGATTATGTTACATATAGTCAATATGAGCAGTATAAACAAGCATTAAGCGCGGAACTAGTTCCGACTTCCGGATTGATTGAAAAATTACGCTTGATAAAGACGGATGAGGAGATTAGTATATTAAAGGATGCCGTCAAGATTGCGGATGATGCCTTTGAACATATCCTCAATTACATAAAGCCTGGTGTCAAAGAAATAGATGTATCAAATGAACTCGAGTTCTTCATGCGTAAACAGGGAGCAGCCTCCTCAAGCTTCGATATCATTGTCGCATCCGGCTACCGTTCCGCATTACCGCACGGAGCGGCTTCTGAGAAGACGATTCAATCCGGGGAGCTGGTCACTCTTGATTTCGGGGCTGTGTACAAAGGTTACAGCTCAGATATGACACGGACAGTCGCTGTCGGTGAAATCAGCGATAAGCTAAGAGACATTTATGATACAGTTTTAGAGGCACAGCTTAGAGGTATGAAAGGAATAAAAGCAGGCATAACCGGTAGACAGGCAGACGCATTGTGTCGTGATTATATTAAGGAAAAAGGATACGGCGATTACTTCGGACACTCGACAGGTCATGGAATAGGTCTTGATGTCCATGAAGGGCCGGGGCTTTCCTTCCGTTCGGATCAGATTCTCGAAGAGGGCATGGTCGTTACGGTGGAACCTGGTATTTATATTCCTGAGGTAGGTGGATGTCGGATTGAAGATGATCTGATCGTCACTGCGACCGGTAATGAACGCCTGAACACCACAACCAAAGAATTGATCACGTTGTAATTTAAAGGAGGAATCATCATGATTTCAGTAAACGATTTTCGAACAGGATTAACAATCGAAGTGGATGGTAATATCTGGCAGGTTATGGAGTTCCAGCACGTCAAGCCTGGAAAAGGTGCCGCATTCGTCCGCTCAAAACTCCGTAACCTTCGTAACGGCAACATTACGGAGAAAACGTTCCGTGGTGGAGAAAAAGTAGAGCGTGCTCATATTGAAAACCGAAAAATGCAGTATCTCTATGCAAATGGGAACATGCATGCGTTTATGGATATGGAAACATATGAGCAAGTAGAGATTCCTGGTGCAACGATTGAAACAGAGCTAAACTATTTGAAAGAGAACATGGAAGTCCAAATTCAGTCCTACCAGAGTGAAGTGATCGGAGTAGAGCTTCCGAAGAACGTTGAACTGACGGTAACTGAAACGGAACCTGGTATCAAAGGGGACACAGCAAGCGGCGGTACGAAGCCGGCTACGCTGGAAACCGGATTGTCCGTACAAGTACCTTTCTTCATCAATGAAGGAGATGTACTGCTTATCAGCACAACTGAAGGTAAATACGTTTCGCGTGCTTAATGCATGCTGCAGCCCTTCCCATGCGGGAAGGCTTTTTTTGTTCCGTAAGCTCTATCAGAATCCTCTATTAAACCTCTATTTTTTCTTCTCTCACCTGTCATAACCCGGAAGTATAGGCATACATATGAAGTAAACCAATTAAAGGAGGGAGAGGAATGAAAGAGATTGTCCGATTGTTTCCTCCTTCTTTCCAACGATTTCTGATGAATGATGTTTCCTGGGGGAAGGTGCAGGAAATTCGCTTGAGGGTCAATCATCCATTAGAAGTGTTAGATGGAGCAAGCCATACCAGTGTGAAAGGAATTATCGTTACAGCGGAACACCTTGCCTTTGTGCTCAACCAGATCAGCCAATTTTCTCTCTATCGGCTCCAAGATGAACTGAAAGAAGGGTTCTTGACGATTGAAGGTGGACATAGAGTCGGTCTGGCAGGGAAGGTGAACACTTCCGGACACCGGATCGATACATTAAAGCATATCACTTTCATGAACATCCGAGTCGCTAGAGAAGTGGCTGGACAGGTCTCTTCTCTCCTCCCGTTTTTATATGCAGATGGAAGGTGGAAAAGCACGATGATTATAGGCCCTCCCCATTCAGGAAAAACGACCCTGCTCCGGGCCTTAAGCAAATGGATTGGTTCGGATCATACGGGATACCGGGGGTGCAAGGTGGCAGTCGTGGACGAGCGTTCTGAAATTGCTGCAAGTTTAAGAGGCGTCCCCCAGTTGGAGGTAGGAGTCAGAACGGACGTCATGGACGGCTGTCCGAAAGCAGCCGGTATGATGATGATGATCCGTTCCATGTCGCCCGACGTCCTCATCGTCGATGAAATCGGCGGTCTGGAGGATGCGGATGCCGTCAGGGAAGCTTCTTACACCGGTGTACAAGTCATTTGCAGTATACATGGCCGGACGTTGGATGGCGTGAGGAAACGCCCTTCGGCACGAAGCTTGGTCGAGGAACAAGTCTTTGAACGGTATGTTGTGTTGGAACGAATGTCTCCGGAAAGAAATGGAGGCGTAGTTATTCTGGATGAATCCGGCAAAAAGCTGGCGGGATGGAAAGGATGGGATGATCGTGCAGTGGATCGGAGCCGTCATTATTCTGACTGTCACCACGTGGACAGGGTTTGACATCGCCTCTCGTTTTCGTAAGCGGCCCGGCCAAATCAGACAGTGGAAGAGTGCTCTTCAGATGATAGAAGCAGAAATGGTCTTCGGACATTCGTCTTTGTGGGAAGTATGTGAGAACTTATCGAAACAGCTGCCGGACCCGATCGCTCGGTTCTTTCAAGAAATGGTGGAGAATATAGATGACTGCGATGATTTTCCTTCATGGTGGTCAGGACATCTTCAAAGGCACTGGTCACAGAATGCACTTGGTAAGACGGAACTGGAAATTCTTCATCAGTTTGGAAGGACACTTGGACAGCATGACTTGGAGCAGCAGCAGAAACAGATTCAGCTGACCCTTCATCATCTTGACAGAGAGCTTCATGAGGCAATGGAAGGGGTGGAGCAGTACCAGAAGATGGCAAGAGGGATGGGAGTTTTGAGTGGTCTGTTAGTCATAATCTTAATTATGTAAAAGGAGGACGAAACATTGTGCTTCAGGATGCAACGATCCTTTTTCAAATAGCCGGTGTCGGGATAATCGTAGCAATGATTCACAGTATTTTAAAACAGATGGGGAAAGAGGAAATCGCGCAAGCTGTCACGCTGACCGGTTTCATTATCGTATTATTTATCGTTCTCCATCGTTTGGCCGATCTTTTTCAGCAAATCAAATCGGTATTTCTATATCAAGGGTAGGTCATGGATATTATTCAAGTCGTTGCTTTAGGACTGGTCGCGGCACTCTTGATCATCCTGCTTCAGGAACACAAATCGACGATTGCTTTCCTGCTGTTATTATTTACGGTCCTCATTATTTTTCTGACGATCCTTGATCAAATACAGCACATATTCTCTCTGTTATCCTATATGGCCAACCAGGCGCAGGTAGAGCCGGTTTATTTCAAAACCATCCTGAAAATAATCGGCATCGCCTATATTGCGGAATTCGGTGCCCAGTTGATTCGCGACGCAGGATTAAACGCCCTGGCATCCAAAGTAGAACTGGCTGGAAAGTTGTTCATTCTAATGCTGGCCATCCCGATCATCACGGCCGTTATTGAGACGATTATCGGATTCATTCCAGGGGCATGAAGAGGAGGGGTGCAATGAAACAGATAATTGCCGTGATTTTCCTTTGTCTATGTTGGGGGAGCTTCCCTGTTGTTTCCTCTGCATCCCCCTCTCCATCCTCGGTAGAAACGGATGATGGGTCAGATATGCTTGATCACTTATCGGTGGACGAGCTCGAACAGAACTGGCTGGATGTTCAACGGCAGTATGGGGAGTATCTCCCGGCTTTCAACGGGGAGAATTTCAGGGATTTCATTGACAAAGAGAGCACAATCGAAGCGTCGAAATGGTATTCCGGTATTTTGAAGTTCTTTTTTCAGGAATTGATGGTCAATGGGAAGCTCTTGGCAACGTTGTTATTCCTTACGTTATTCAGTACCCTGCTTCGGTCCATTCAGTCGGCCTTCGAGAACTCTGTTGTCAGCAGAATTGCTTACATGGTCATATATCTGGTGCTTATCACGCTGGCTTTGGAGAGCTTTCGGCAGGTGATTACTTATACGCTGGATACCATTGAGCGGATGAGTGGATTCATGATCGGTCTTCTGCCACTTTTACTTGGGATCATGGCTTCATTCACGAACCTTATGTCTATATCTTTCTTTCATCCGATCATTATTGCACTTGTGCAGTCAAGCGGACTGCTTGTGAAATATTTGTTGATCCCTTTGTTTGCATCCTCTGCCCTCCTGCTTATTGTAGGTACGTTGAATGATGATTACAAGGTCGATCAGCTTGCAGAACTGCTTAGGAAAACGGGGCTTGCTGTCATGGGCGTGTTTTTAACTATCTTTCTAGGTGTCATTTCTGTACAGGGGACGGTTACCGCTGTGCAGGACGGAATTACCATGAAGACGGCAAGGTTCGTTACCGGTAATTTCGTCCCGGTAATCGGCCGTCTGTTTACAGATGCTACGGACACGATCTTAGGCGCATCCCTTGTGCTGAAGAATACGTTAGGAATTGCCGGAGTGGTTATTCTGCTTGGAATTGCCATTTTCCCGGCCTTGAAGGTACTCGCCATTGCTATTATTTACAAAATTGCTGCCGCACTTCTGCAACCGCTTGGAGATGGTCCCGTTATTGAGGCGATGGCTGTTGTAAGCCGGCACATTTTTTATATATTTGCAGCATTGCTGATGGTTTCGATGATGTTCTTTCTTGTAATTGTCATTATGGTTGCAGCGAGTAATATAACGATGATGATCAGGTAAGGGGGCTTTAAGTTTGGAAGCTTTCGTAGAATGGATTACGAGAATTGTGCTGTTTCTTATTCTGGCGATTGTAGCAGATGCGCTCTTGCCTTCCGGGGTCATGAAGAAGTATGCCAGGCTCGTCATGTCCATCCTTCTGCTGCTGATCTTCCTCGGGCCTCTTTTCCGGTTATTGAACGTCGATCCTGAAGTGTTGATGAGGGAGACGAATGCAGCGCTTGACGAACAAGTGGATGGAGAGATGCTTGATGAAGAAATAGAATCGAAGAAAAAGGAAATACTCGAGGGACAAGATGCATATAAATTAGAACAAGTTACCCAAGCTTTATCTGCCGAGCTGGAACAACCGTTGGAGGAAAACTATCAAATGACTCTCGCTGATGTGGAAATGAGCTTTTATCAGGAGCCCTACGGCATGGAGACGTTGGACAAGTTGACCTTAACTCTTTCCAGTGAAAAGGAAAGAGAAGCGGTGGAAGAGGTGGACATTTCAATCAAAGAGGAAAAGCAAACGGAAGCTCGGGGAAACGATGAAGAAATTCAACAATGGGTGGCCGAACAATTAGACTTGGACAAAGAACAAATTGATATCCGCTGGGAGGAAGAGAATGGATAAATGGTGGAAGAAGCTGTTGCAACCTTTGTCTAGTAAAGAAGGGAGAAAGCTCCATAAGCCCAAATATTTGATCGCTCTCGGAATTATCGGGGTGTTGATCATCCTGACGAGCAACTGGTTTCAGTCTTCGGACCAGCCGTCGCCCGGCGATCTGGAGCAGAGTACAGCCCAGCAGGCAGGTACCGGTCAGGCGGCTGCGGAAGGGGCGGAAATGACCGATTCCATCACACAACTGGAGACGGAATATGAGAAGCAGCTCCTTCCGCTGCTCGAAAATATTCAAGGGGTGAGCAATGTTGATATTATGATCAATTTATCCTCCACTCATAAAAAAGTGTATGACAAGAACTTGATCATCGGGAAGCAGACGACGAAAGAAAACGATAAGAACGGAGGCGAAAGGGAAATTGAGGATTATTCTCGTGAACAGCAGCTAGTGCTCGTGAGGCAAGGAGACCGGGAAGTACCGCTGCTCACCCAGACATCCAAACCGGAAGTAAGCGGCGTATTTGTGACCGCTGAAGGGGTGGATCAAATGAAAGTGAAAGCCTGGGTTGTGGAGGCGGTCTCTAAAGTATTGGATGTTCCTACCCACCGTATTTCGGTGCTGCCTAAAAAATAAGGAGGGATTCCCTTGGTGAAAAAACAAACAGTATGGTTGTTAACGATGTTGAGCTTGTTGATTGTCCTGAGCGTCTACTACATGACCTCCCCGGATAATGGTGAAATGGCATTTATTCAGGAAGATGAATGGGCAGAGATGACAGGGGAGAATGCAGAAGACGTAGAGACGAGCGGTGACGGTGCCTCTATTTCCCAGATGTCTACAGATGAATTGTTTTCTGCTATTCGTCTGGATATGCAGAACGAACGCGATCAGCTGCAAGAACAGCTGTCCGAGATTGTTGCTTCCAGTGATTTCACCACTCAGGAGAAGAATGATGCCTTGGAGAAAATGGAAACCATCAAGTCGAACCAGTCTAAGGAATCCATCATTGAAAATACCATTCTTGCCAGCGCGGAATATGATGATGTTCTCGTCCGGGCCGAAGATGAAGTCGTCCATGTGACGGTTCAGGCGGATGAATTAACCAAGACAGAAGCCAATCAGATCAATAAGATGGTATCCGATGAATTTGGAGAGAAGAAAGTCCAGGTTCAATTCCAGCCATCCAGTAAATAAGAGCGAAACCCGTTCCTTTAGGAGCGGGTTTTTTCACGTATAACAGAAGGCAAGTTGCAGGGATGTGGTACTTTATAATAGAATGTTAAGAGGAGTTATTAGTACCAGTTATAAAAAGTTAACTACATAAAGGGGTGCCACATATGTTAAAGGTACAAGAAATCCGTGAAATCATTAAACTAATTGATCAATCTAATATCGATGAGTTCGAGTATGAAACGAACGGAACGAAAGTAACAATGAAGAAACAGCAGGGACAAGTCGTTTCTGCACCGGTTCAAACTTCACAGCCGGTCCAAGCAGTTCCAGAAGCACAGCCGGAAGCTGTTCAGGCTGCACCACAGCAGGAAAGCAAACCTGAGACTGCCAAACAAGAGGCGGCGGCTCCAAAAGCGGACTATGATGCAGAAGTGACTTCACCAATGGTGGGGACGTTCTATCAATCACCGTCACCGGATCAGGGAGCTTATGTGAAGGTCGGCGATGAAGTGAAAGAAGATTCCGTCGTATGTATCGTCGAAGCGATGAAACTATTTAACGAAATCGAAGCGGAAGTCTCTGGAGAGATTGTCGAAATTCTCGTCAAAGACGGTGAACTCGTAGAATACGGACAACCGCTATTCCGTGTAAAGTCTAAGTAATCGGGGGATGAGACGTTTGATTAAAAAAGTTCTGATTGCAAACCGAGGAGAAATCGCAGTTCGGATCATCCGTGCCTGCAAAGAAATGGGTATAGAAACGGTTGCCGTTTATTCGGAGGCCGATAAAGAAGCTCTACACGTGCAGTTGGCGGATGAAGCCTACTGTGTTGGTCCTAAACTCAGTAAAGACAGCTACTTGAGTTATACAAATATTTTGAGTGTCGCGACATCGACAGGTACGGATGCCATTCATCCGGGGTACGGCTTCCTTGCGGAAAACGCCGAATTCGCGGAAATGTGCGAAGAGTGCAATATCACCTTCGTCGGACCGTCCGCCTATGCTATCCAGAAGATGGGTACGAAAGATGTAGCGAGAGAAACAATGAAAGAAGCAGGTGTACCGGTTGTTCCCGGATCTGCAGGAATCATTGAAAATGTGGAAGCCGGTCTGAAGGTCGCAGAAGAAATCGGGTATCCGGTTATCATCAAAGCGACTGCCGGCGGCGGTGGTAAAGGTATCCGCGTAGCCCGTGATGAAGAAGAACTGAAAACAGGAATCCGTATGACGCAGCAGGAAGCGGAAACGGCTTTCGGTAATCCTGGTGTGTATATTGAGAAATTCATTGAAGATTTCCGTCACGTGGAAATCCAGGTGTTGGCGGACAATCATGGAAACGCCGTCCATTTAGGGGAGCGTGATTGTTCCATCCAGCGCCGTCTTCAGAAGCTTGTAGAAGAAACGCCTTCTCCGGCAATCTCTGAAGAAATGCGTGCGAAGATGGGAGATGCAGCTGTTAAAGCCGCATTGGCTGTCGACTACTCTGGAGCGGGCACGGTAGAATTTATCTTTGATCAGGCAGCGGACTCTTTCTATTTCATGGAAATGAACACAAGGATTCAAGTAGAACACCCGGTTACAGAAATGGTGACGGGCGTCGACTTGATTAAAGAAATGCTCTTGATTGCTAATAATGAGAAACTAAGCTTTAAACAAGAAGATATTACTTTTGACGGATGGGCAATTGAATGCCGTATTAATGCCGAAAACCCAGCGAAGAATTTTATGCCTTCTGCAGGGAAGATCGAGATGTACCTTCCGCCAGGCGGTCTTGGTGTGCGTGTCGATTCAGCTGCCTACCCGGGTTACAGCATTCCTCCTTATTATGATTCCATGGTCGCTAAGCTGATCGCATACGGAAAAGATCGTGATGAAGCGGTTCGTCGCATGAAGCGTGCCCTCGATGAGTTCGTCATTGAAGGCGTTCATACAACTATTCCTTTCCATCAGCGCTTAATGGAACACGAAGTTTTTGTAGGCGGAGACTTTAATACAAAGTTCCTGGAGAAATATACTATAATGAAGGATGAATCTTAAGGGGAGTGATCGTAGTGAGTGAAAAGCAATTGTTAAATGTCACAGACGGCTCGACTCTCGGTAACGTCGAGATTGCACCGGAAGTGATCGAAGTCATTGCCGGAATTGCTGTTTCAGAAGTCGCTGGTGTCGCTTCTATGCGCGGGAACTTTGCCTCCGGAGTAGCAGAGCGCCTCGGCAAGAAGAATCACGGAAAAGGTGTGAAAGTCGAATTGACGGAAGAAGGTATCTTAATCGACACCTATGTCGTCATGGACTATGGAATATCTATACCTGATACCGCTCAAAAGATTCAGGATAACACCCGTCAGGCGTTGAAGAATATGACGGCATTGGATATCAGCGAAATCAATGTTCATATTGTAGGCGTCCAGATGGAGACAAAAGAAGAAGATACAGATATGGAAGAAATTTAATGAGTTAAAAATCAGAAAGGGGTCCTCCTTTTCTGATTTTTCTTTTTTTGCAGAGGAAAAATCGAAATGTTCTGTCATCATCGAACATTCCTGTTCTGATAGCTTTTATTCCGCTAAAATGTTATTATGCAAACGGATATTACTTAAAGGAGAATGAAAATGAAACGACGCACAGCACGCGAAAAAGCCTTTCAGGCGCTTTTCCAAACGATTACGAGTGAAATCGATACCGATGAGGCGATCCGGCACGTAATCGAAGATCAGGAAGTAGACCCCTTCCTTCATGACCTGGTGCACGGTGTTATGAAGAACAGGGACGAGCTGGACGGATGGATCTCTGAGCATTTGGATAACTGGACACTGCCGCGTCTTCCAAAAGTGGAAAAGACGGTACTCAGAATGGCAGCCTACGAAATGCGCTACAAGGAAGATGTGCCGACTCAGGTCGCTATCAACGAAGCCATTGAGCTTGCTAAAATCTTCGGTGAAGAAGATTCAGGTAAGTTTGTCAACGGCGTTCTATCGAAAATGGTTTAACACAAACAAGGGGGAATGGGAAAATGTCAGCAGAAATTATTTACGGTAATCAGTTAGCGGAAGAATTACGTCAGGAAATGAAAGAAGAAGTACGTACTTTAAACGAAAGCCGGATTCATCCTAAATTGGTTGTTGTCATAATCGGGGAAGACCCTGCATCCATGTCCTATGTCAAAGGGAAGCAGCGCGCTTCAGAGAAAGTCGGTCTGGATTCTGATTTGATTGAGCTTCCGGAAGAAACGACAGAGGAGGAACTCCTGTCCCTGATCGATCGTCTGAATCACGATGAAACGGTTCATGGGATCCTCGTTCAACTGCCGGTTCCTGACCATATTTCAGATCAGAAGATCATCGAAGCTATTGCTCCTGAAAAAGATGTCGATGGATTCCACCCTTCAAATGTTGGGAAAATGATGACTGGTCAAGACACCTTTTTCCCATGCACCCCTTATGGAATTGTTGTCATGCTTGAACGAGCAAACATTGATTTGGAAGGGAAGCACGTCGTTATCGTCGGGAGAAGTAACCTCGTCGGCAAGCCGGTGGGCCAGCTCCTTCTTAATAAAAACGCGACCGTGACCCACTGCCATTCACGGACAAAAGATTTACGCTATCATACGAAACAAGCAGATATACTCATCGTAGCAGCTGGGAAAGCTTCTCTTGTGTCCGGGGATGATATTAAACAAGGTGCTGTCGTTATTGATGTCGGTGTGAACCGGGTGGACGGGAAATTGACAGGAGATGTTGATTTCGAATCCGCTCTTGAAGTAGCCTCCCACATTACTCCTGTACCAAAAGGAGTCGGCCCTATGACGATCACTATGCTTCTCCATAATACAATTAAAGCGGCCAAGCGCATCCATCACTACGATCAATAAGGGGATTTTACTGTGAGCGATCAATATTTAACGGTTACGGCACTTACGAAGTACATTAAGCGGAAGCTGTCGGGAGATCCTCATCTGAAAACCGTGTGGCTGCGGGGGGAAATCTCTAATTTTAAGCACCACAGCCGCGGCCACATGTATCTTTCCCTGAAAGATGAACAGGCGCGTATTCAGGCAGTCATGTTCGCCGGCAGCAACCGGTCGTTAAAGTTCGTTCCGGAAAATGGGATGAACGTACTTGTTAAAGGTGAAATTAACGTCTATGAACCGATGGGGCAGTATCAATTGTATATCAAGGAAATGCAGCCGGACGGAATCGGAGCTTTGTATTTTGCATTTGAACAATTGAAGGAGAAATTGGAAAAAGAGGGCTTATTCGATGTAGAGAGAAAAAAGCCTCTGCCTACATATCCGAAACATATCGGTGTCATTACTTCTCCAACCGGAGCAGCTGTAAGAGACATCTTGACGACAATAAAGAGGCGTTACCCAATTGTTCCTGTCTCTATTCTTCCCGTTCTTGTTCAGGGCGAGAGAGCGGCAGACTCTGTCGCTCAGGCAGTCCGTTATGCAAACGAACACCTCGACTGCGACGTGTTGATCGTCGGCAGGGGCGGGGGTTCGATTGAAGAATTGTGGGGATTTAATGAAGAGCAGGTCGCGAGAGAAATTGCTGATTCCCGGATCCCTGTTATTTCTGCCGTCGGTCACGAAACGGATACCACCATTGCGGATTTCGTGGCAGACGTCCGGGCTGCGACTCCGACAGGCGCAGCGGAATTAGCTGTTCCGTCGATTGTAGAACTGAGAGAGACCGTTCAAGGACGGCAGCGCCGCTTGAATCGATCCATGATCGTCAAGAAAGATGAGTCTCTACAAAGGCTTCAACGCATCAAGAAATCCTATGCCTTTAAGTATCCGGAACAACTGCTCAGACAGAAGGAGCAGGATCTTGACAGGATGCTCGAACGATTGACGCGAAGGCTTGAACAGAACAGGACACAGACGCTGGAGCGGTGGACTTCCTTGACGAGGAGACTCCGTCAACAGGGACCGGAAATGAAAATCAGAGACGGGTCCCGAGCTCTCCAACGGACAGAAAAACAGCTGAACACCAGAATGAATCAGATCATTAAAACGAAAAAAGATCGTTTCCACAATCACATAGACAAGTTGACGCTCCTCAACCCGCTGGAAATCATGAAACGCGGATATGCGATCCCGTTCAACGACCAGGGCGGGGTCATAAAAAAGACTTCTGAAGTCAAAGAAGGGGAAGCAATCTCGCTTAAGGTGCAGGATGGAAGGATTGATTGTCACGTAACCGCTGTGAAGGAGGATGAAAAATGACCGAGAAGAAAGATGAACTCAGTTTCGAAGAAGCGATGGACCAGTTAGAAGGCATTGTAGAGAAATTGGAGACGGGGGAGGTCCCTCTGGAGAAAGCTATCCAATATTATCAGGATGGTATGAAGCTTTCTAAATTATGCAGCGAGAAATTGGGCAATGTGGAAGAACAGATGCAGAAAATAATGAATGAGCATGGCGAATTTGTACCATTCTCCGTCCAGGAGGAAGAATAAACCGTGGCATTAATGGATTACCTCAGTGATAAACGTGAGACAATCAATGACTATTTGGATATGTACCTGCGCGAATACTCGACTCCCGGGAGGCTGCAGGATGCCATGCTGTATTCGTTAAGAGCAGGAGGGAAGCGACTGCGGCCGATTCTGCTTATGGCGACAGCCGAGGCGTTTGGAGTAGAAGAAACAAAAACATTGGGAGTATCGTCGAGCCTGGAAATGATCCATACCTACTCCTTAATCCACGATGACCTTCCGGCAATGGATGATGATGATGTGCGTCGAGGTCAGCCTACCAATCACAAACAATTTGACGAGGCGACAGCGATTCTTGCAGGGGATGCACTGCTTACGATGAGCTCCCGGATCGTTGCAGAAGATCCTGCGCTTTCCGATCGAGAGCGTGTGTATCTGATTAAAGAACTGGCAAAAGCAAGTGGAGCCACCGGCATGGTCGAGGGACAAATGCAGGACATGCTCAGTGAAAATAAACAAATTACGCTGGATGAGCTTGAAAGTATCCATAGAAATAAGACGGGACAGCTTCTCCGTTTTTCTGTCATGGCAGGTGCTTATTTAGGAGGAGCTTCCTCCGAGGCATGTGCAGCCATGGAGAAAATGGCGGATGCACTCGGTCTTATTTTCCAAATTCAGGACGATATCCTGGACGTAACAGGAGACGCAGCCGTCATTGGAAAGCCGACAGGAAGCGATGAAGGCAATCATAAAAGCACCTACCCTCAACTTCTTGGCCTCGAAGGTGCCGTGGAGCAGAAGGAGCAATATGTCGGTATAGCAAAACAGGCACTTAAAGACGCCGGAGTGGAAGGGACGTTTCTATCCCAACTGATCGAGTACTTAAGTGATCGTGACCATTGATCCCGGATGTTTTCGATTGAGCGGCTGATCATTCTATGGTATATTTGATTTATATAAAGGAATGGTGCAGTATCCTAGTCGGCCCTCCGTTCCTGAAGGCGGGCCTAAAAATCCGCCGAAGGGCACATCGATGAAGTTCCTTGTGTTGGCTTGAGGCGCCCAGCCTTGGGTCGATGCTGGGAGTTAAGGTCGCAGGGCGATCCACAAAGGCATGTGGGCGTTGACCCTGCTTCCGCGGAGGCCCATTCTTGTGATGGCATCTGAGCCAGATGCCGTTATGAAATGGGGTATGAACCTGCAGCATATGGAGTAGTCTCTATGTGCGCAGCGTAGCCTGCCTTGAGTGGTGTTTGAGGGGATTATAGCATGAATGTCAGTTCATCTTCAGATGGCCACTGAGGTGCTGATGCGTAAACTATATGAAATCATGACTGCAAAAGAGGCTAAGGAACGGCTAAAGGCTGTCGGGGAAATCCCCTAGGCTGTTCGCTTATGGACATGGAACAGGAATTATAGTGCGGACTGAGTGGCAATCTAGTCCAGTTTTCGGAGACGGAGCTGAGCTGAGTTTAATGGGGAACCGCCAGAGTGGTGACACTCGGTACTCAGTTGGGAAAACCTACTAGACCTAAGCCGCAATTTTTACCTGTT
>NZ_ANPF01000049.1:0-26900 GCF_000328325.1 Halobacillus sp. BAB-2008
CCATACTCTTGCGTCTATTCCTCCGTCGTCATTTCTTCCTTCACCGATTTCCACTTTATAACCTTGTCTCTCAAAGAATTCACAAGTTAGACCTTCAAACTTTCTCCAATGTATATTCCCTAAGGAATCAAAGTTTTTATCTAGGTAGTCTATATACCTCTGATCTAAGAACTTACCATATAAAGTTTCTAAAGATTCGTCCTTAAACAATCCTTTAAGTTCTTTAGTATCTTTCCATTTTATTCTTCTTATTTTATTCCAAGGATTTCTATGATTATCAGATATATGACCCTCTATTATATCTTGAGCTACAATCAATCCACTCAATCCATACTTTTCCTTGGCTTTAATTATAACTGGGCTTGGGTCTATCGTGTTTTTTTTCAATACTTTCGGTGCTTCAGTAGAGCTTTTTAATAGTTCAATAAATTCTCTGAATAATTCCTCAAATATATACAATAATTCTTCATTACCTTTGTACTTGTGAAATAATCTTATACTAGATGGAGCTATACTAGGTGTTTGAATGTTTCCAACTTCATATAAACTATGAGCAATTATTTCTTCAAACTCTTCCGACCGTATACGTAGCATTCCATTATTTTCTCCATGCCAATAATTATGGTATTCTTTTGGGATAATATCATCGAACTCTTCTTTGGTTAATCCCAGCCCCGATTTGTAACCTACTACATCTCCAGTTCTTGCAACTAAGTCTCCTCTTTTGACCCAAATAGCCCCCATTAAAACACTCCTTATTTAATTTAAATAACAAAATTAAAAATTTCTATTGTCCATTCAATTACCATTGTTGGACTTTTCATTAGCAGATCTTTAATTTTCTTCTTATACCCTCAAACAAACCCTAATTACATGATTCGACACAGCACACTGTAAACCTTCCGGATATTTACAAATAAAAAACACGCTCAAATCCTACTGGATTCAAGCGTGTTCTCTATGGAAGACTATCTTTATGATAAAAAGGCGTCTCTTATTACACCTTTCCTAAGAATTATTTATCTTCCCTCTAATAGCTTTTCTTTAAAATCATCACGAAAAGCTGCCTTTTGCTCACTACTATTTGAGTAAAATTTTATGCCAATTAAACGCACATTATCGTTTTCTGATAACACTTGGACTATATCTCTTTTATTTAACTCTTCTAAAAAATTTTGTTTCCATCTGTCTTTTTCTATCAAGTGTCCTCCTTTAGGCTCTAAAAAGACTTGATAGGTTACTTCATCATCTTGTAGGTATAGTAGAAAGTCTGGCATAAATCCTCGAACCCCATCAATCTCAACTATCTTAATGGAACGCTCATTACGAATGAGGAATACGTTCTTATACGTCTCTTTTAATTCTTCAACGTAACTTTGAACAAAGTCAATCATGTCGTCCTCCAATTGGTTTACAATTGCTTTATCATAAACGAACCAATCTTTTCCTCGCATTGATCTAGGTTCTTTAATTTCAGAAACATCACTCACTCCACGATTAACTTTATTGATTTCTAAATAATAGTCATCAATTAATTTTGAAAAAGCAACTCCTTCAAATACGGGAGTCCCTCGCTCTTTCATATAATTATTTCTAATCTTCTTTTCAGCATACTTCAAAAAACTCTCTACAGCATTTAATTTTTCAATGGGGCTAAGATCAGTTAGTTCTATGCCCGATGGTAAAATGAAGTAAATAGTAAGCTGTCCCAAAAACGAATCTTTTTCAATAAACTCTCTTATACTATTGATTGAAGGTACATAATTCTTTAGATTACGGAAGTGAAAAAAAGGATTTCGTTGTAAGGCTTTTCGAATGAATCTTTTTTCCGGTTTCCACTGGTATTCCTTTGTAGTTGAGACTGATCCCTCTAATAAAGATTTATCTATTTTTTGCTCTACCGCAACTTCCAACGGAACTTCAAAATTAGTTGATACTTGATACTTTGATAGATTGTCATAATCGGTAATCGACGTTGGTACTAGGCGGTTAATATAAATCTTGCCATGTTTATAAATATGATGATTTTTGAAATTAGTCTTTAACTTAGCTACAACAGGTTCTGCTTCTGCTTCTTTTACTGTAATCTGTGCTTCTCTAAGTGATTTTTCTAAGCTTTTTAGATAAGCACTGTCATTAATCGTATGATAATGTAAGGTTTCAATAGCTTTTAATGGACTGGGATAATCATCAAAGCGACGTTTATCCTCCACTTTGTCTTTATACAAAAACGGATAATATCTTGCCCCACGACCAATTAGCTGTGCTTCACTATCGGTTGCTTTTTTTGTATCTGAGGAACCTTCACTTATTCTTACTATGTCATATAGATTTAAGACATCCCATCCCTCATTAAGCTTAGCTACTGCGAAAATTGCCCGGACAGGGTTATTAGCTTCTTCTAAAGTATTAAGTAATGAAGCATTGCCTTCAGATAACAAGCTAGTTTGACTAGAGTCATTCATATTAGGTGTAGTAGTTTCAGTAAAGTCGAATTTCAAATCAAAAACTATTTTGTTTGAATCAAGTGTTTTGAAATAACGGAATGCTTTCCCCCAGATGTTTTTTTCATTTTGATAGGTCTCTATACCTTTTTTTATCAAGTTTTCCAATGTATCAGAAGTCATACTCCGTATCATTTGAAGCAACCGCTCATTAGCTTTTTTCGAGATATCAACTTTATTAGATTTAAATAAAATAATGGGCTTAATATCAATACCATATTCTTTCGCTATATATTTTCTATACTGGCTTAATAATACAGCATGGAGCATTTTTACATCGTCATTCTCTGTTGCTCGTAACAACATAACATTTTTAGAATATCCATCTTTCATAAATTTCTTTAGATCGTATTGAAATACAATTTTCGATCGGTATTTATTAAAAATATTATCATCTGTCAAGGTAACTGTCGCTGTGTACTCTAGTAGACGATTTTTATTTCTCAAAGCTAACAGTCTTTCAATTGTCTTTTCCCAAGTCTTTGCTTCAGCTTCTGCAACCGTCATTTTTCCTTTCTTTCTTGTTGAAGCATTAATATGGTGTGCTTCGTCAGCTAATAAGACAATATCCATTTCCTCAAGTGATTGATATGTCATAGAATTTTCTCTTGGCTCTGTTAAATCTAGATGGAGCTTTTGAATAGTGCTTACTTTTAAATAAATAGTGTTAGGGGCCGGTGTTGAAGGAAATATATCAACGAGTACGATCTCTATTCTACGATTATCAATGATAATTCCTTCTTTTCGAAATAAATACTTTGGGGACTTTTCGTTAGTTAAATTGTCTATAGTTTTCTTCACAATCCCGTCTGTATTAACAAAAAAGAGAAAGTTTTGGTAACCGTGTTCCTTAAACATATATAGAATAGACGAAGCAAGGATAAGAGTTTTTCCGGACCCTGTAGCCATATGGAACAATAGATGATTAAAATGCTCATCAGCTTTAGGGTTCTGCTGAGTAAAAATAAGATTCTCTATTGCTGCAGTTTGATAATCACGCATTCCATGACTAAGATTTTCGGTAATATAACCAGGAACTTCTGGTCTTTGACTGAAAAGAGTGTACTGTTCTTCGATTTGCTTAGCTAATATTTCTTGTTTGTCTGGCGTCATTACTCTTGGCCACCTTCTTCATAAAACGATTGATTAAAAGCTTTGGTTCTTTCATCAATCTTAAATTCTTCATCCTCAATTTCAGAGTAATTGATATAAAGAAGATTATGATCAATCACATCTATTAAAGTTTGTTTTTTCTCTTCAAGTGTTAAAGACTGGAAGGAAGTGTCTTCGGTTTTAAGTTTATCAAGTTCAACTTTAAAGTTAAGTAAAGCCTTCTCTTTTATTCTCTCTATAAGATTGATAAATTCGGTTTCTGATTTAATGCTCTTTGCTTCATCAACAAAATTAATATTTAAGGGGGATAATTCGGCATATATAAAACTACCTCCCCCTTTCCATTCAACCAACTCAGATATACCGCCCTGTTCACCTTCAATAACTTTCTGCAATCTCTTTATAATAAATTCATCTATATAATCCATTTGTTCCACCCCAATGAATTGCCTTTTCATTTTCATCGCAACTGCCTGGGTTGTAGCAGATCCCATAACGAAATCCATAACTAAATCGCCATCATTAGTAGAAATATCTATAATGTACTTTATTAAAAGCTCGGGCTTTGGCGTGGAAAACAAGCTGGTCACTGGTACATCTGGAAACAATCGTTTAAGTTCATATTTTGCTTTTCGAGTGTGTCCAGTTACTTCAAGATTTGTCCATAAAGTTGAAGGTGGTAGTCCTTCCATATCTTTCAAATAAGTCCTTCTGATCACTCTAGTCTCATCATCAGAGAACCTCAGTTCTCCTGTTTCAAACTTCTCATCCATTGTTTTTTTCGACCATCTCCAACCGTTAGCAGGGTGTGTAATGACATTACCATTTGGAGTAGTTATATTGAACTGAAGATTAGGTCTAAGTGCTGGATTATTTACAGGATTACCATCAAACCAAGGCCCGTCAGGATCATTATCAGGGTTTTTAAAGTGTTTCCTTTTTTCAGGATCATTCAAGAAATTTGGCTTCCAATTTGGGGACTTTGAATATACCAATATATAGTTATGGTCCTCTGAAAAAGTCAGAGCATTATTATTACTGTTGTCAGAATGTCTCCAAACTATTGTATTCACAAAACATTCTCTTCCAAAAACCTCGTCACATAACACTTTAAAATAATGAAGCTCTACATCATCTAAAGTAATCCATATTGAACCATCGTCAGATAGTAGTTCTCTAGCTACCTCTAAACGATTTTTCATAAAGGTTAACCAAGTAGAATGATTAAATTTATCATTGTACTTAAAGCTGTCTCCGCCTGTATTATAAGGTGGATCTATGTAAATTAACTTTGTTTTCCCCGCATATCTCTGCTTTAAAGAATGGAGAGCAATTAAGTTGTTACCTTTAACAATAAAATTATCTTCTTCAGATATACCATTTATGTTATGCTCACCATTTTCATCGTACTTTTTCACATTAGAAAACACCTTTGGAGCTAACAGAGTATCTATTTCATCTCTCGCAATAATATTATGGTAATAAATTTCTTTTTTACCTTGATCTTCTTTTGTCATCCCACCTTCAAGGACTCCATCTTTATGTGGAAAGTCTAAAACGACATCACCATTGTATTTTAGATATTTATTTTCACTGGTCAGTCCAATTTCATTGGAGTACTTGGTATAGCTGTCTGCCCAAAAGGTCTTTGATCTTAACATCTCGATAAATTCATCCATTTTGAAAACATAATGATTTTTAATT
The DNA here is from genome assembly GCF_000328325.1 of Halobacillus sp. BAB-2008. Lineage (NCBI taxonomy): Bacteria > Bacillati > Bacillota > Bacilli > Caryophanales > Bacillaceae > Halobacillus > Halobacillus sp. BAB-2008. The sequence continues at coordinate 5,322 of NZ_ANPF01000049.1, forward strand.
GGAACACCGTACACCTCACGCACCATATCGTTTTCAAGTAATGCTTCAATTAAACCTTGTTTATAAGAACGCAGGTCATCAATAATTTTATTTCTTAAAAGGAGTTCCCCTTCAAAATATTGATTAAATGGAGTTAACGCCTCTTCCACTGCTCTTAATAATGTCGTTTTCATTAAATTACTCTCCCTTGTATTTCTACATAATTTCTGTTCACTGTAATGATTCAACTTTATTTAATAACTTTTATTTTTACCCTAAAGTGGGATATACATGTACTCTAATTGTACCCAAACTTCCTTCACTTTTAAATGTAATTAAGCTAGCTTTTGTGTACTAGATTAGAAAATTTATTTATTATGTGAACCTTTCCTTTTTATTTATATTCATTTCTTTCAACACTTCTCTATGCAAGCTCGCATTCCAATCTTTATTAGTTGGCAAATCAATTTTAGATACTTCTTTACTCATTAAACCGTGATACTTATTAGCAAACTCCCTTCCCGCCTTATCATTATCCGTACAGAAAGTTATCTGATTCACCTTATGACCTTCCTTGCCCATCCGTTTAATTTCATCAATCATAGTTTGACGCTTAAGCCCAGACATGGAAACTAACCGAGTGTTTTGCAGCTTTTCTTTCTTTATACTCCAATAAGACAATGCATCAATCGGGCTTTCAAAAAGGTAAATAGAGTTAGGTTTACCAATATCAACGGAGAACCCAGCCGAACCATGACTGTTCCTATCAATCCCTTTAAACATTCGCCCGTCTTTCATTGGAGAAGTCCCTTGCCGATCAGCTCCTACAATTTCCCCTTGCTGTTTCCACTTAAAGACTACATTCCCGAGCTTGTCCTGTACGATTAAATCTTTTTTATCAAGCCAATCAACAATCTTAGGATGAATCTTCCGCTCTTTCGTAAGATAACCTTTAGCTTTTGTCCTATCATTTACTTCATAATGAGAAGGATAATGATAAGGCTCTTTAGGACTTTGCTCTTGGAGGTTGTCTTTTACTTTATACCCTTGTGCATTCAAATCGAGGACAGCCTCCGGAAAGCTCATGCCATAAAACATTTTGGCAAAGTTAATGACTCCAGCTCCTTTTTCATCTCTAGAGTTCCAGGCATACATTTGGTTTTTAATCACTAGGCTGTCATGTACTTGATGTCGATAGTACCTTCCCTCCCTTTTCAGTGGTTCTCCTTTACGTTCAAGATAATCTATGAGATCCACATTCCGAGCAACTTCCACTTGGTCCGCGCTTACATGTTTGGCCATGCAGCACTTCCTCCTCTCTAAAATTAGATATAAAAAAGACAGGGAGAAAACTCCCTGTCTACCGTTCAACCTCTTCTTTTTCTTTTTGATTTTCCTTCTGCTGAAAAGCCTTCTTATCTTCATTTCCATTCTTCATTTCCGAAGGGGTGCTTTCTTTTTCTTTCTCTCCATGAAATTCTCGATCCAGCTTACTTTCGATTTGAGATAGACGTTGCTTTCCACGATCTGTTAAAGGTAGCTCTTTTAATTCTTGAAGAGATTCCTTTTTAATTTGGTACACCTCTTCTTTACTGTGAGTCTCTTGAAAAGCACGCATCTGATTCAAACGTTCTTGTCGGTCATTGTTTTCTTCTTTGTCCAACTCTTTTCCGACTCTTGGTTCAATAAAGTTCATGAGCTCCTTTTTGTAATCGTCTTTGAAATCTTGATGAGAATATTCGTCATCGGCCTTTTCTTCCTTACCAAACGGCCCGTTATCCTTTTCAGCCTTGCTCATCTGGCTTCTGTACATCTTTCGAAGCTTTTCTGAAGGTAATATCTCTCTTTCTTGTTTCTCTTCTTCCATTTCATGTTTTTGTTCTTTAAAACTCATATCTTTCTCCCCTTCCTTTTCTTGACCCATGGATTCTTCAATGGTTGTAATAAATTCTTTAGCTGTTGACTGAACCTCTTGTAATAAGCTTTCATGGTCTTTAAATTCATGATCCTTGGTCCAGTGATGCAGATAGTCTAATGAGTAGTCACTGGTATCAATATTGAAATAAGAAGCAACCGTATAAGCTGTCATTTCCGCTTGAAATTCTTTCTCCGGTTTGGTGTAGTCATTCATATTTTCCTTCGTATGAAGCTTGGCGTGAGTCAATTCATGCAAGAGAGTCTTTGTGTCCTGGCGTTCCGAATTACGTGGATTAAGCGCTACTTCTCCTAGCCCGGTATAACTCACTCCTTTGGCTGCTCCTAACTCTTCATAAGGCTCCACAATTTGAATATTGTTTTTATCAGCTATAGCCTTCATTCCTTCTCGAAGCTGACTGTAGTTTTCAATCTCCCCATCGATCCATTTGTTAGGAAAGATTTGAGGCAGATCTTTTTGAGTGGCGTTTGTCTGCGAAACATCGAAAACACTTCCAGTAGTATAAACAAGACGGCCATCTCGTTTATCGAGTTGACCGTCTTTGACTTGTTGCTTTTGTGTTTTCGTCGCATATTTCAAAGGTTTCCATTCGCCTTCTTCATCTTGAAACTGTTTGCCTAACCGATTAGGGACGAGAACCTTTAAACTTTTCTCTCCTTTGTTTACCGAAAAACCTTTGTCTTTCCAGAAGGCGTAAGACCCTACAGCTTCTGCTCCTGGAAACTGTGAATCAATCAAGGCCGTATTACGTGGAGAATACCGGTGAAACTTTCCCATAAAATCTAGATACTCCTTCATTTGTTCAGGAGAATGAAAGTGATTCGTAATACTCTTTTCCATCCCCTCTGTCAGTCGATTAATCTCCTCTTTAACCTTTTCCGGTGATTTCTGTTTATAGGATCGTTTAGTCTTCGCCATGATCATCAGCTCCCTCACTAATGTTCATGAGTTCTTCCATTTCTTCCTCATTGTAATTGGGTTCTGTATTTAATATTAGTTCCTTTGTTTTCTTATGAAAGGGAATGAGTAGGTTCTCTTGATTCATTAAATGCTGCTCAAGATCTTCCATTTCTTCGTCTTTCAACGTTAAGGTATATTCCTCCTGTCCCACGTCCATCACGAGCTCATTATTTTCACCTAAACGCTTAAACACGCCTACTTCATAATTGCTATTAAACAAAAGCATCTCCTCACTCCTTTGTGAACTAATTCCTCATTTATAACCCTCAGCTAGATGCTCGTTGAGCCTCTGTATCACTTATTCTCTTTTGACGCTGATGACTGATTCTTTCTTCGACTGCTTCTCTCGCATCCCTCATCGCTTGGCTCTCAAAGATTGGGGTTGTAACACAATTTTCTAAGTTTTGATCCATCGCAAAACCGTTCATTAATTCCAGAAGGACTTGTGTATTTTTATCGCTTCGATTGGCTGCTAACCGCAACCGTTTCATCTCTTCAGAAAACACGTCTTGGAATCGTTGAGCCATCAAACTCATGAGATATTCTTGTGATTGTTCCTTCGCATTCTGTGATTCCCATTCCTCCATCATACGGTCTAAGGCTTCGCCAGGATAACGGATATGATGTTGTTCCTGATACTCTTTAATTAATGCTATCGTCTCTTCATGAAGCGTGACATTTTGACGTCGTCTCATCCTTGTAACCCTACCTTCCTCTATCGATTTCTCGTTCCAACTTCTGATGATCCAAATCATTAATAAACTGATCATAGGTTTGTCCCATCGAACGCTGAATGCTTCTTAAGGAACGTTGCAATTGAATTCCTGACGTCATGGACTTATAAGGGGCATTTGTATTGGATATTTGTCTAGGATACTGCTGGTAATCGTACCGTTTCATTTCTTGTAAGAACGCATTGCCCATTCGTTTATAGAGATCATTCAACTTGTTTTGTTTGTAATGCTGATATCGCTTCTTATCCTTAGGTCCATCACCATAGGCTCGTTTTAATTCGTTGACTTCTTGATCCAATTTATCATGCAGCTGGTTCATATCTTTGGCGTGATACTTATCTAAATACCTCGTCGTTAGTTCATCAATCTTCGGTCGAATAGGATTCAGCGTTTGATAGCCATAGTGCCACTGTCTCTTATCCTTAGGCAAGTGATTATACACATCGAGGAACAGAGGTTTTATTTCTCTATTGCTCCATTTCATGCTGCTATTCTCTTTCTTTTCATTCACCATATGGTCACGGATCAACGAGTTAATTTGATTTCGTTCTTGTGTTCGATCTAACAATCCATTCACGACTTCACCTTTCATCGCGTCTAGAGTTTTCGGCTTTCGCTTTCCACGGTCACGAGTCGGGTTTGGTTCGACTGTAGCCACATGAATATGAATGTTATCGGTGTTATAGTGAATAGCCGCCGACCATACAGCACTCTCTTGTAATCCCTCCTTTTTCATCATCGACTGCATGGATTTTCGTGTCACTTGCTTCAAAGCGTCTTCATCTAAAGTGTGTGTGTTTGAATCATAAACGCCTCGGTTTTGAAGCCAATCATTATCAAATGTAATGACATCTTGCCACATGATACTGTTCTTTTTTTGAGCCTGTTCAAACAATGATTTAATACCCTGTTTTCCTTCCACTGATAAATGGTCTGATTGCTGAGTAAATAAAGCTGATGTTTTATCTGGATCGTCCATGTAGTGATTATATAAACTAAACATGGACCGATGAGCATCCCCCTTTCCTTTCGCTTCTTCACGGTCCACGTATTGCACATAATCTTGAAACTCTTTCTTATTCGCTGTCACGAATTTTGTTTTTAAAACCACTCCAGGCGTTACGGTTTCACTCATGCTTCTTCACCTGGTTCTTCAATCTGCAAGAGGTCATTCATTTCTCGAATCGCTGTATAACAATGAGCCATCGTTTGTATGTTTCGATCGACTAATTGCTGGAGTCTTTGTTCACGATTATTCTCTTCTTTAAAAACAGCTAACTGATGCAACTGAGCATGTAAAAACTCTTGCCGACTTAACTTTTTTTCTTCCGCAAGTTCGTCAATTCGTTGAACAGTTTTCGGATCCATATACCGAATTCTTACTTCCATTACAATCACTCCTTTTGATAAAGACACAAATACTAGTGAATAAAGAGAAGAGCATAAGGGGTTTTTGTTCCCACTTGGCGTGTGAATCCCGGCAGAGCCGGGCAAAACGAGGGAACAAGAATTCCTCCAGATGTGCGGTCGCTGTGTTGCTCAAACAGGACCATTCATTCTTGAATTCACCATGATGTGTGGTCCCTGCACCGGAGGTGTGTAGACCCTGTGTTGGCCTCCAGCGAAATCTCTGCCCCTTATTCGTTTGATAACATCTCCCGTTTTTCTTTTAACATCTTAATCTTTTCCTTAATGGTTTGAATGGCCAATTCATGTTCTGCTGCCTCTTGATTGATCTGCTCTTTTTCATTTTCCAGATGATGAATTCGAGCCTCTGTTTGCTTTTTCTCTTCCTCTGTTTCGTATAGGAGCTCTGATTCTAATTCAACGGTTTTTTGATCAATTTCTTCGATCCGTTCATCACTGGATTGGATACGTTTCTTCTTCTCTTTCCTTGTTTCTTTCGCCTCTTCGATCTCTTCAGATACAGCAGCCACTTCATACATTTGCTCTGTTAAAATGCTTAATTGCTTGTTCATTTCCACTTCACGCTGATCGGTATAAATCCGTGCCAGCTCTTTCTTTTCCTCACCCCCTTTCAGGGAATCTTGTGCATTCCTTTTCGTTAAAAGCGTATTGGTATTTTCCTTGTTTACATCTAAGGCCATAACATCAAAGGATGGACTTACCTGTTGGATGCTAATGACATATCTGCTTTCATCGTTATACTCTATATGTGTCGGTAGATCACGTTTGGGATGCTCTTTTTCCTGAGCCGTGAAGCTTAACTTTTCATCTAATAAAGTGGTTGATTTATTCAGGTTTAAGGTAACAACCATGAGCTTTTCCGTTGGATTATAAACCCAGTTCTTAATGGTCAGTTCGCCTGATCCTTGTAAGTTTAGAGTTTCATTGACAGGCGTTTGCTGAACTTTGCTCTGCTCTTCATCACCAAAGATAAAACCAGAAAACCAGAAAAAAAGAAGCGCCATAGCCATGACGCTTAATCCCATAAGATATTTTTTTGAGGTCCCTTCCGTGATGTGTTTCGTTTGTTTTTTCATGAATAGCCTCCCTCTTCTACGTCTTGGAAATCTGTTACCTTCCACTGCCCTTCTTCCCTATGAACTTTTATATGGAGAAACACGGGAGACACCTGTTTTTGATCACTCTGCAAAGAAAAAAGCGTGTGTCTAAATTGAACGAACACGCTTGCTTGATTGTTTGTGAGATTACCTGTTTTGATATATATTTCTATTTCCTCTACTTCCGTTTTCCTGTCTCCTTTATAGGTATCTGTAGGAAAGAAGGTTGCAGCTAAATCGTTGCTCATCACCTCTTTGGCTTTCTCTTTCCTTTCTTGATAGGTCTCTTTATCCTGTTGAAAGGATACCTCTATAAACGTAGAAACCTGCTTCACTAAAGCGTTATATCTCGCTTGAATGTCCGCAGGTTTCTGTTTTTGTAACGTCTTCTTTAATTCCTTTTTTCCTTCCATAATCGATTCGTTTTTCTCTTCTAATTGTTGCAATTCCTTCTGTAGATCGTCATTCGCTATCGTTTGTATGGCATAGATATTCACGGAGGTGAGAACGATTAACAGACCGACAAACAAGCCAAAAAGAACATGCTTTTTCATCACTAACCTCCTTTTTAAAGTCCAAGATAAGGCGCAGGATCCACGTCCGAACGATACTGGTTTTTGGTCATGACTTCGAAATGAAGATGGGGGCCTGTAGAGTTTCCTGTCGTACCACACTTGCCTACTTCTGAACCTTTTTGGATCATCTCTCCGTTTTGTACACTTATCGCATACAAATGAGCATAGTGACTATAAAGTCCCTCTTCATGTTTCACGAGAACGTTATTTCCGTAACCAGAATTTTTTCTTACCACCTCTACCACTTGGCCGTTATCGACGCTTTGAATAGGCGTTACGGCATTCGTACAGGCAAAGTCAATTCCTCTATGCATATCCGGCGTTCCATCAAAGGGATCAGAGCGCATACCGTAATCGGATGTTTGGGTAAGAGCCCCTTCAATGGGCATCACCCACTCTCCCGTTGGTTGTAAATCGGCTTCAATAATTCCGCCTTTAAGGTAACTTAAAACAGCCTCTACATAACCAATATCGCCATAACAAGCACCCGTTTCTGCCGACTCCGGTCGAATGCATGAATACATGCCTGTGTGTTTCAATTCCTGGTATTTCATTCTTGAGAATTCAATGGCTAACTCTTTGCTGTACTCCCCATTGTTGTGTTCGTTTGCGTAGTCAATAAAGCCTCCACCGAAGTTATAAGCTTGAAGGGTTAGCTTAATATCTCCTCCGGCTTTTTCCAGCATCTCCGAAAAGTATCGGATCCCAACCTTGATACTTCTTTCGGGATCCTCAATCGTATTTGGAGGTAAACCAAGAGACTCACTCGCTTGCATCACATCATCTACACGTCCACCCGATTCCTGCATCGTTTTGGCCAAGAGAAGCTCCACGTACTTGGACACTCCATACTGTTCGGCATATTCTTCAAATAGAGGCCGATACTCTTCTAATGTAGGGGAAACTTGCGCTGTACCATTCACTACGTCCACGGACCTCACATCCTCACTAGAGGAAGACTTTTGATAACCAATCACTCCTGTGATGATGGATGCATACAAGAGCATTTGTAGAAGGAAAAGAGCTACCAGAATACCAATCAACCATAGCCATACTTTCCGAGGAACTAACCCAAGGAGAAGGGACCAAGGCATCCTTAAGCACCTCCTCCAAACAACGCTAACTCTTCGTCCGATACCTCCACCTTGAAGCGAATGTTTTCCACTGCACGAATGCTTAACATCGTCTCCCCTGTTTGTAGGTAAGGGATATCTTTTAATTCACTCTGGCTCAATTGCCCCATGAAAATTTGCTGCATCATCTCTAAGTTGTTACTATCCTGCTGCATAATAATTTTGTATTGGGTCAGTTCAAAAAGCTTCTTGATCTCCTCTACCATACTTTGATCCGAACCCTCAGGAACAAAATCGCGAATCGTATGGCTTGCATAGAGAAGAGCACCAAAATACTTCCTGGCTTCTCGGCTAAACTTGGTTAGAAAATCGAGAGCACTCTCACTCTTCTTCTTTGTGTTAATGATATGGTGAGCTTCATCCATTAAAATGAGATATCGTACAGCATCTTCAAAAGCTAATTCTCCTCGATTATAAGCATCAAACTGAGGAGAACCATTCGTTAGCATGGAGTCCCATAAAAGATTGAGAACGTTAAACAATTGCGCTTGGAAAACCTCGGCCCTCATTTGAGATAGACCCCTCAGGGTAAATGTAACGACCTGTTGCTCATCAAAGTGTTCGATGGTTGATACGCCATTGAATAGATGCGCGTAAGTCTCTACAAGGTTACGAATGTTTAACTCGATACTCTCCAGACGTCGTTTCCTTTCCTGACTCAACTTCTCCCTTTGTTTTCCTTCCTTGATATTTTCATAGAGTTGTTCTTCGATAAAGGTAAGAAAATCGGTAAAGATCGGGTACTCATGAACCGACAATTCGGTGATATTTGATTTTGAATCATCGTTCCATAAGCCAAGATTTTCATAGAGCTTTCTTAATAGATTTTCATATTCTTTCAATTCACTATCATTGGCTTCAGGGGCTAAGAATTTATAGAATGTCGTTAACTTGGATAAGTGCTGAGTAAAGGAGGTATATTCATCTTCTGCCGTTTGATATACCTGTAAAGGGTTGATGACCCCATCTGACCCATCAAGCGCAATCTGTTTTCCGCCTAATGCTTCCGTTAACTCTACAAATTCTCCGGTCACATCAAACGTCCGAACCTTATAGCCTTTGATCGCGTTATCCAGCATAATTTTCTTAAGCGTGGTGGACTTTCCTGCTCCCATCGCACCGACCATGACTCCGTTATAACTCTTACGTTGCTGATCTCTATGAAAGAGATCAAAGACCACATTTCCTCCTGTCAATGTCGTCCCGTAGAAGGTACCAAAAGGATCGTTTAAGCTAGTAAAATGAAAAGGAAAGCCACCAGCTAACCCTAATGCGGGTATCGGATGACCTTCCCTCTTGTTTCGATAAGTGGATTGTTCGGTATAATTCGTGAGTAGCGATTTCCATTCGAATTCCTGTTCGTTTAAGAAAATAGATCCCCTGAAATTCTCGTCCTGTAATGTCGATAAGACGACTTTCACTTTATCTTCCAGCTCTTCTCTCGTTGGCGCACTTACATAATGTCTTAGGTGAACACGTTTGATAATTTCTCCTTCCTCAGAGACCTGGTTGTATAGCTCCCTCAAATCATCGTAGTTATTTTGCGCCTCTATAATGCCAGCATTATCTTTTTCGTTAATCATTCGGGAACTTTGTTCAGCCATCCCTTTGTTTAAACCATCCCGGACTTTGTAACGATCGTCCGAGACAATATCCATTGTTGTAATGACGTTTTCCATATTGAAAATAGGTTCTAACCAAAAGTCCGAAACATTTTTAGGGAAGGCATACACATGGACACAAACTTCATAACCATCCCCCTTACGAATAAAGGATTCTTGGAACTTAATCCCTCCTTGTGGTTGGATATGGGCAAGCAAGAAAGGATTGTAGCCTTTTTCTTGAGTATCTTCGGTATCACTTTTCTGTTTTAGAAATGAGAACAATGCTTAACCCCTCTTTTCTAATTTGGAATTTTGATTATAAAACTTATAGAGCAAATCGAGCTTCTTTTCATCCGTTAACTCCATAATCGGAGCGACTCGCCCGAGATAGCGCCGACAATTGTTTCTGTATTCAGCAAGCTGTTTAAGGCTAGTTGCATAAATAAATAGATAAAACTCTCTATTCGTCCGGTAGGCCTCTAAAAACTGAAGTTCCTCTCGTTTTCGAATTAAAAAGCGCTCATAGAGAGGCGCTTTGTTTTGAGCAATCTTGTAATTAATCGCATCGAGTTGCTTTTTCATATTAACCGGAAAATTCATGGACACGATCTTGATATCTGGTGCATAAGATTGAAAGAACTTGGCCATCTTCATGATGTCGTATTCGGTTTCCTGGGTAGATGGAGAATAAATATCTTTACTCTGCAGCTGCATCACGTCCATATAGCCCATTTCCCCCTGTAGATGAAAGGATCCTTCCTCAGTCATGTCCTGAATGGGAAGAATCTCCGCTATGGTTGGAATGGCCACCTCTCTTTTTTTCTTATTAGCTTTCAAACTTATTTGTTTCTTCTTTTTCTCAGCAGTTTTTCGTTCATCAAAAAGAGCCATTTTTTCGGGACTGTTTTCTTTGAAGGAAGGGTGGTGTTTCTTCTTATTTTTCATGTAAAGTCCTCCCCTCGTAACTCTTCATCTTTTGAATACTCGTTTTCTTTTTTATCGATGGCACAATAAGTCATTCGGTCTCTTGTGACAGCTAAGAACAAGGCTTTCGCCATACGCAGTTTTGGGTTCGTTTTGGGTCGGATCAACCAAGCAACCATTAATAAGACCCAAAAGATTGCATACCACCAAACGAATGAAGAATGAACCACATATCGGAAGGTAAAGCCTATGCCTCCCAGGATGAGGACCACAAGTAAGTCTGTAAGGTAAAATAGACGGTTGATCTTTAACTCACTTCCTATTTCCGATGGAATTTTGTATTGCAATAAAACCCCTCCTTTACAAAAAAACGAGGGCTGATTTATTCCTCAGGCCCGCGTTTTTTCATTTTATTTATCCAGTTTTCCGTCGTATTTCGAGATAAGTTATACGTCCTTTTTGCATTTTGAACCTTAAGATTATTATTGAATCTCTCACCCAATCGATCTTTCATATATCCTCCAATGGTTCGTTGCTCTGTCCTATATTGATTTGGCATAGGAATATCCTCTGTACTTTCTGGCGTTTTCACATCTGATGCTTCTGGTTTTGGGCTTGATGCTATTTGATCTATCCTCTCCTTAGGTTCGTTATCCTCGTCCCCTAAACGCCCCCTTCCTGCTTCACTACTACCTATATCTTCCTTTTGTTTTTTATATTTCTTAGGTTGAGTAGATATAGGTTGCTCATTGCTTTGGTTAGAAGATGGTGCGTCCAACCCTCCTGAGGGATCTTCTTTTGTAGTGTTCATAGAGGTCCCTTTCTGAGAAGAAGGATGGGACTGACCCTTAGTTTCATAGGTGGATGAACGACTTCCTGCCTCTGGACTTCTGGTTTCTTTTCCTCCCAACGAACCTTTTTGTCCTTCCTGATTGGATGTCATTGGACTTGGCTCTTGTTTTTTCTGGTTTCCTTGACTTCTATTTCCTTGGGTTGATGAAGGATCACTTTTTTCATTTGTCTTAGAATTTCCCTCACCTTTGCGCCCATAGATACCAGCGACCGCACCAGCTGTCCCGGCACCTGTATTCATTAGGGCTGATGTTCCACCGCTTGTAATAGCTCCTGCAGCTTTCTTCATCGGAGGGCCGAGAGTTTTAGAGGCTAGGTAACCACCCATCGCAACATGCCAAGCATTTTTCAATCCAGCATCAATGCCAAAGAGCTTCTGTACAATATTAGGTCCATCAATGACGGCTAAACTTCCGGCGATCAAAGCAATCAAGTACCCAAGTCCTTCAAGGTTATTATCTATAAAGGTTGTGTAATACATATACACACGTAAACTTAAGAAAATCATGATAAGAGAAGCAAAAATACTTCCAATATTCTTAATGATCGCTTTCAAGCGCTGGCCCGTGGAAATATCCGCATAGGCCATAATTAAGGCCACGATATGATTAAAGCCAAGCTCAAAACAGAGCTTGGCCACTTTAATGGATATTAATATCATGGTAAAAGCCATAACCGAAAGGGTTACAATAGCCGTAAACCAATCTACATGCCACCGGTAATAATTTTCTGGAAGGAAATCAAACAGACCACTTTTTCCTAACTCAACAAGTCCTTCTTCACCATTTGATTCTAATCCTACTTTGTTCATTACAATTTTTTGGCCTTTATTCGATAGGCTGTCCCCATTGGATTTTTCAAAGCTATCGTCAATCGTTTCATTAATAGATATTTTATCAATTGAGGATGGACTTACGTGATGTTGTTCTTCTATATCCGGATTTGTCCAGTCGGATTCATCATAAACAGAAATATCTGTAATATAGTCTTCCATTACTCGATCAGAGGTAGTAAAAGAATTGGTCTGGACCTTTGCTACATCCATGGCATCGCCAGTAAAGTCATTCATTTTCCCCATTCCAAATGACAATAGAGTAATCGTCATGATGGAGATAAATAGGTTCATGGGTACATCAGATCGATTCTTTTCTTTATTAAAAACTAATCGAAAGCCAATCATTCCCAATGAAATGGCTAACAGAATATAAAGAACAGGCTGGATGGTTTCGAGAAAGTTAATCACAGGATCGCTCGAAAAGAAATCCGTTAAGATTAAAACCTTATCGACCATGCCTTCTAGGCCATCGACAATCATTTTCAAGAATAGGATCGTTCCCCACCCCATGATCCTTAACCCAGAGGTGAAAATATTATTAGTCGATAAGACGTCCGAAAACCTTAACAATATCTCTAACAACTCTTCATCGGACATTCCATCACCACCTTAAAGATTTTTCCCTTTTCATTCTTGCACCACGGGTGATTCCTGTTCTTCAATTAACTTATCTACTTGTTTGCGTATGTGACTATACACTTGGCGGTTAATTTCTTCATGATCGCCCAGAAGCTTTAAGTTATAAAGAAAAGCTTCCATAGGTTCCTCATTCATTTCTTCTTCACTGTGTTCTAAAAGAGGCGCAATTTGCTGTTGAATCAGAGCAAGGGTACTCTTATCAAAGAAATCTCCGACTTTTTCCTTCTGCCACCATTCCGTTGATGGTTCTGAATTACTGAATGGCCCACTTTGCGGGAGACTTTCTATATTTTCTTCTACCTCGCCTGTCTTTTGTTTATTAGATTCGCCCATTTGGAAATCGATCACTAAGTCTGATGGATGAACATGGCGGTGCGGAGTCAAAATCTCTTCTTCCGTAATCGACCGCCCTGGGCGAAATTCTGAACTGAGATACGTATGAGCATATTTCATACTGTACTTCCCTGTATTATAGATAGGAAAGGCACGAATCTTTCGTCCTCTCTTATCACGACGTAATAATACACGACGTACGACCGTATCTCCTTCCTCTAATTCCTGTAGTTCATTGGCCGTTAGAAGATCTCTTCCTTCCGTACTTTCCGTTTTCGACTTATCCAGGGAAAAAGTAGATCCAGACCGAGTTTGTGTATTCAATGTTTTCTTTCCTAACTTAGAAGAAAAATAGGAAGCTGAATCATAGTCAGCGCTCAAAATATAAATTTCATTCCCACAGTTTCCACGAATGGTCGCTTGACCATCTTCTCCATACAAATCTTTTAATTGAGCATAGGATTGAACCACTAAGTGAAAACGAATGTTCCTTCCCAAACATACCGTGATTTTATTATCCATATCGGCTATCGCGGGCATATTACCAAACTCATCTAACATGAAAACCACTTCACGTAAGCATTTTTGTCCTTTGGCAATAGCTGCATTTTTGGATAGTACATAATACAATTGGCTAACGAAAATCGATGGAATAGCATGAGTTGAAGTATCATAATCGGGTGTAACCATAAACACAGCGATAGGCTTATTCGAGTACATAATTTCTTTTACTTCGATAGTGGGGCTCTCAGAAAGGTAAGTGAAGGAAACGTTGCCGTTTCCCTCATTTACTTTGTCAATCCGAATGGTGGAGCTATCCTTTTGCCCATCTTCATCTTCCGAAGAGACAGGTGTGGCTTCCTGAGACACAACTACCTGATCTCCGGCCGCTAATGAAGTATTAAAGTTAATGGTCCATGTCCCACTTTCTCCTGATTGATTGGTCTCGGTTGTTCCATCGGGAAAGAAAACCTTTATTCTGGAAAAAGGATGACCACGCCCCTTAATACTTTGACCGAAGCCCACTCTTTTTAAATCTAAAGAGTTTTTAGCTGTCATTTTAGCCGTTTCACTCATTGTAAATTTCGTCAATCCATTCATAGCTGTCGTAAAAATGCTAGATCGAGTATTCCCTTTGGAAAAATTACTCGTTGCATATTGACCTTTGGCTACATGGGATTGAGGTAACTCTTGGAAAAACTGATCCAATGCGTTATATTCTTGACCATCTTCCTCAACCTCATTTCTAGTTCCCAACTCGGAGAGCATATTAGCGACCGTGTACATTGTAATTTTTTCTTCTGTATCTTCCGTTATGCTCTTCTCCGTAATGGCAAGGATCATGGCATTCACAAGGGATTTAGCTGAATCATCCCACATAGGTTCTTTAGCATTCGGATTATGGTAAAGCATATGAGTGATAGTTTCACAAAGCGTCTGAGCTGTAGAATAATCGCCATCCTTATAGGATTGTTTAACCAACTCCAGCAAATTAAAGCTCATGCTTTGCATAGGATTCATTAAGTTTAATACCTCCACTTCATATCCTCTTTTCTCCAATGTCTCACGGCTAGAAGCGAATAACTCTCCTTTAGGGTCATTGATGACTAAAGAAGGTTGGTGTTCAGCGCGAGAGTAGGCATCGATGGTTGGAATCACATACGTTTGCCCCTTACCACTTCTTGTCGTACCAATGATTAAATTATTGACAGGAGATGGATCAATAAATGCTTTGTCCCCCTTTCTCGATAATACAGGACCACCTTGACCTTCATAAGATTGCTTTCGATCAGGAATAGCTTTGTACTGTTGTTGAATTTCTTTTCTTGTGGCAAATCTCTGAGAACCCTTTTCGTCCGTACCTACGGGTTTGAAGTTACTTCTAAGTTTGTAAATCATGTGAGCTATTCCGACAAAACCAATTAAAGCAGCTATTCCGTAGTAGAGTGATTGCTCCTTGAAATGAAAATCTGTCCAATACGACAATTTAAACTCTATGGGTTTACTGAATTCCGGGAAGGTCTTTAAGCTTTCCCACATGGCCTCTCCTAAATTCCATAGAAAAGTACTGACCAGAATCGTGGTTATAAAAAAACAGATGCTTAATACCATAAGCACCTGTTTCTTAGCAATGACTGATTTCAAATGAATCACCCTCTTATATACTGTTCTTTTGACTCTCCAGATCTTCTTGTTGTTCTTTAAGCGAATCGATTTTAGATTCATTTTGATCTTCTAACTTTTTCTCTGATTCTATTTGACTGTTGATCTTCGTCAACTGTTTCTCTATTTCTTGATACTCATTAATCTTTTTATTCAGTTTATCGTCATTCGCTTCACTGGCCATTCTTTTGGCATTTTCTAATTGCTCAAGTCTTAGATAGGCGATTCCCTTTTGTTTATACAATTTAGGAGACATCGGCATATCTCGAATATTTACCGCCTGTTTGTATTCTCCGTGATGAAAAGCTAATTTAAATTCACCTAAAGGACTCGGATAAGATTCATGAAAGGAACTCAATTCTTCCAGACCATGAACTTGCATGACTTGCGCAGCTAGAGACGAAGTATTTTCCTTTCCTACATACTGCAAAGCTCGATCATACTTTTTAAGGTCCACCAGAAAATGAAGCAATGTTTGGCGCTCCGATTCCGATAAATTTTCCATTCCTAATAATTGTTGAACAGCTTGTTCCTGCTCACCCGTCCAATACCCTTCGTAAGCTGTTTTTACATTCTCCATTTTTTCCATCTCTTGAGATGTGGCTTTTAGATCCCTGCCTTGATTGTTTAGGAGTATAAACAGAGTGATGGATGTAACGCTGGCTACCAATAACATGGTGCTGAGCACACTCACAAAAACTCTGCCACGCTTACCGAGCTGCTTCCAACTCGACTTTTGTCCTTCTTTCTCTTTCCACACTTCTGTCAGGTCTATTTGATAAGATGCTGGGGTGTGAGAAGTTAATTGTTGAAGAAAGACATCCCTTTTTGTTTTTTCATTTTTATTTTTCATAGGTAACTCTAAAAGCTTTTGACAAACATGGTCATAAATATTTGATGTTCCTTCTCCTCCCACTTCATAGGAGCCATTGTACAACTTATCTCCTTCTTCATTAAAAATCATAAAATCAAGTATCATTGGCTCAGCATTTTTCTTTTTTAATTTAGCATCCAAATCTGCGGTTAGCACGACAACTTCTTGAAAGGAGTAAGGGTGAAAGCTCGAAATTTCACCCTCCACTTTTGATGTGAATAATACCCTCATGGTCCTACACTCCTTTAAAAGATCACCTGACTGTCAATGTATTCAGCGATAGCCGTAGCTCCCATTAGAACGACAAGCCCAACAGCACCGCCAATAAACCAAACAATAGAGCTCTGACGACCTCTTACTCCACCCCAAATAAGGTGGTAGGCTCCGATGCCAAAAGCAATGGCAGCCGAAACAATACCTAATAGTTGCATGGCCGATAAAATTGAGGCCCCTGTCGATTGTAAATTACTAATGGCAGCAAGCATGGAATGATCTGCAAAGTATTTCATTAATATCTCTCCTCATTAAATATTTTTGTTCTTGTTTTCCTCACCCACCCCTTTGTAATGAAGCAATGACTTCATAACGACATCTTGGTTTTCTTGGATGTACTCTTGATGTTTTTCATGAAGCCACTCATTGTAAGAAATATCCTGGATGGTTAGCAGCGTCTGAACTAAGTCTTTGGATTGCTTAAGTTCACGATTGGTAACGCTCATTCCCATTCACCCCCTTTCAAGATTTTTGTCCATAAAAAAGAAGTGATCTATTAAAGATCACTTCCATTAAGATGAAGTATCGTTGATGAAATTTTGTATAGCTTGATCCCTATCCTCAAGGGTTTTGTATTTCTGTGTTTTTAAAGAGATACGATTCTGTAACTGTCCATCCTCATAATAACTTAGAGATTGGAACAATTCACTACCTTCCAAACCTATTTCATTCAGATCCATATCTCCGTCAACAATTTTTGGATTTTGCGCATTCAATTCTTTTACATTAATTTCTTCAATGTTCTCTTCTACAACCTCGATATATTCATCTCTCTTCTCTTCCTCCGAGGCATCTGTTAACAGAACATAAACTTTTTCACTATCTTGGATAGTTTCTTTCATGTCGCCTGGTGATAAAGACTCGACTTGACCTGTGGCTCCTTGTGACCCGCAACCAACTAGGATTAAAACTATAACAAATCCAGTCAAACCACCGATCCAACGCTTTGCCATCAGATCAATCTCCTCTCAAGTGATTTGTATAACGATTCTAACACCTACTTAAATATAAATCCATGATTTGGTAGATCATCTTAATGGTATAAAGATTGTTTTTGGCAAGATACAATCAACCCTATGCAGCATTCACTAATGATAATACTGTACTGCAAAGCACAACGTTTCTAGCATATACGAAGAACTTTATGTATCTAGGTCTTACTATTAAAAGTTTCATCAGTAGTCCCCTCACTTTAAATAGAAAAACCTTCGTTGATACAACGCTTATCCGGTCACTAGATGCGTTTCGAGTAACACGCACCCAACTCTCATCAACAGCTAGGAAAATTCTGTGACCTTTCTTTTCCCAGCATAGATATATAGTTTTCAAGGAGCTAAATGTGCTATTTAAGCACGTATTAAAATTGTTATCTTTACTTCACAGGTTTTAGTTCACTCATAGGGTTTTTACGTTTAGCAATGGTTCTAAATTGACCATCCTTTACCGTTCGAATTCGATAATAGATACTGGACAACTTTTCAGCATTACCAAGGCGATCCACCGCCCAAATGCCATGCACATTATACCTTTTTCCTTCAAAGGTTTTTACATTGTCAGCTTGTGAAGAAATATCATAATAGGCAAAATGCTTTTTATTGGATTTCAACTTACCACCTCCCATGTTTATGGCTCGCCTGCTCTAAGCTTTAATTGTTCTAATAAAACCTCTTTAGCTGAGCATTTACCTTCCTTAATAGAAGCTATTTCTTCTTCAGAAAGGTTATAACGATCATTAATAGAAGCAAGAATATTCTTCCTCGATCTTTTTAGCTTAATCGCTAACTCAATGGTTCGAGCTGTATCATCAATGCTAGGTTGTTTATTTATATCCCGCTTTTCTTGTTCTTCGCGGTCATTGAACCATTCAGGAATCACTTCCTTTTGAGAAGGGCTTTTAGTAGCTGGTCCATTTCTAATCTTTTTATTTTTATATTCAACTTCTTCTGCCTCTGCTTGTTCAATTGTTCGAATTCCTTTATTGCTCCAAGACTGAAGAATACTCTTCACATACCCCCACGTTGGTTTATTACGATCCAGAGACCGTCTCATGGCTTCCAAGATTAACTGTTCTCCAATGTCTTCACCCCAGCTCACTATTTCTTCTGAGATTTTAGGACGTATAGCACCAAAATTATTTTGGTAAAATTGAATGCTCTCACATTCCAATCGTTCAGAAGATGTTGTAGTAATGAATTCTTTTACATTCTTAACTTCTTTAAGTTCTCTACCATTCTTGTATGTGTCTTTCTGCTGTCTTTCTGATGGTGAATTGCTGTTATTTTGCTGGTTATCTGGTGTCGTTTTGTTGTCATAATCTTCCTCGTTTGATTGATAAATTGCCCAGTTATTAACGGTTATCACACTATATTTGTTGGTGGAGTCAATAGAAATCACTCCATCTTCTTCCAATATTTCAAAGTAGTCACGAACGGTGGATTCATTCATGCTTAATTCCAAAGCAGCTTTTTTTCGCCCAAATATAAATTGACCTGGTTTAAGAGTAACCTTTTGCCTCCCTACTCTCGATTCTGTATTTTTATGGCTTGCCTTCGTCAGACAATAAATGAACACTTTTAACAACTTCTCATTTTCGAAAATTTCACTATGAAGAATTTTACGATGCAGCTTTAACCACCCCTGCACAACCTCACCTCCTAATTTAATAATCTCTTAGAATATAAAGTTTGGTGATGATCCTCCCAAAGCTTTAGCCAATTGATTTCATATCTTTCACAAACAGTAGCTAAATACAGGGTAGAGAAATGAATAACACCAGTCATAATTTCAGCTGATTTCCGTATATCATGAAGCTTAATAGATTGCTTGTCGTGTAATTTTGCAGTTAAATTTACATTAGCTAATACATTAATAGCCTTCTGTAGTTCTTCCTCTAATAGAAGTTGTAAGACAAAATTATCCTCTTCTACCTCGGGTTCCTCTAAGCGAGAGATCCCCCACCCAACATATTCATTAACAGCTTCAAGTGCTAACCAAGGATTGTTATACTTCTCAATAAAATATTTAGTGGATACAGGAGGAACCTTCCGTTCTCCCCCTTCCTGTTTAGAGATATACTCTCTTGACTGAAACATATCTACAGCTAACTGTTGCTGGGTTTTATTTTTGTTTTTCCTTAAATCCCTCATTAACTGCGCTGTTTTACTTTTGTTAATAGTCTCCCCTCCTTACTTATTGATTTGTACCATTAATTGCTTTCTCAGAGGTATATACTATATTCATAGAGTCAAACAACACCAAAGTTTCTTTCCGGAGCAATATCATCAGATACTTCAACATGATTTCTAATCCACGTTATGACTAAATCCTTGGGATAAAGTGTCCGGCCACCTACATGAACTTTTGGAAAGTCCTGGCGCTTTAATATGTGAGCATCAAGAGATTGTACACTTACATTAAACACACGCTCAGCTAATTTTGTTCGATCAATTAAATAGGGTAATTCCATTTCTTTCTGAACATCTTCTTGTGCTTTTTTAGCAATATCATAAAAAATGTCATAGACCTTGTTATTAAAATCAGATTCGGGTTGCAGTTTAGCTTCAAACATCTACAACATCTCCTTATAAGTTTTTTGTTCCTTTAAGGAACATTGGTTTTCAAAAAAATTTGTCCACTTGAACTCTAGTGTAAAAGCTATGTCCTTCGCTGTTTCTACTGTAGGATTTTTAACTCCTGATTCAATATGAGTATAATAGCTTCTCGATATGTTTGATTTATTAGCTGTTTGTTCTTGCGTTAAATCCTTTTGAAGTCGAATCTCTTTTAACCACATCCTCAATTTATTCACCCCCCAAAGTTCCTTTAAGGAACATCTTACAATGTATTATAAGTTCCTTTAGGTAACATTGTCAACAATATCCATATAATTTCTTTACACTTTTTAGGAACTTTTCTTTAAGTTACTTTGAGAAACATTTATAATGGATACATCACACACTATAATATAGTGAAAAGCATGGTGGTATTAACATGAATTTTGCAGATAGGCTGAAAAAATGCCGACAAATCAAAAAAGAGGAAAATCCAAATTGGACTCAAGATTATATTGCGAGGCAAATTGGAGTAGCTCGAACAACTTACACAGCTTATGAAAGAGGAACTAAAATTCCTACTTTAGATACTGTGAACAAGATAGCTGACCTTTTCGATGTATCCACTGATTACCTTTTGGGCCGATCAGATATTTCAGATTATCAAGATAAAAGTAATGAATTTGATTCCATAAAAGAAGTGAATAAATTGATGGACCAATACGGAATCGAAGATGCAGCTTTTTTGATTTGGAAAAGTGGAAGTCCATGAGTCCAGAGCAGATAAGGGAATTGGAAAGTTACTTTCAATATTTAGTGAAAAAATCTAAAGAGCTTGAGGAAAAAGAAAATAAATAGCAGCAGGGAACTTCACTTGAAGAAGTCCCTGCTTTTTTGTTTAATCAAGATAAAGTATAAAAACCCCCCTTATTTCTCCTCTTCTTGAAAAGGAATAAGGGGGATTTTAATACTCATAATTTTTACTGATAATTGTATTTTTGTCTTAGGAAAAATAATTTTTCTGCAATTTCATTTATTTTTCCTCATATTACCTTTTCCCTTATTTGAGTTTCGAACCGAAAAATTCTTTAAAACTAAATAGCATTCCTTTTGTAAAACCTTCACTTTTTGCATCCATAATATCTTGTTTTCTCATTATTTCTTCAAGTTCTTAACACCATCTATTAATTCTTTCTTGATTATAATCAGCTTTAGATTCCTCTTTTTCTATTTGTAATATTAACGTTTCAGCCCTTTTATTTAAAATTTTTCTTTTATCATCTCTTACTAACTTTTGGGTTTCTTGATCTAATTCAATTTTCTTCTTAATAGCTTCTAATGCAATTGGTATAAAAGCTTTACCGGCTTCGACTGCAATCTCTTTCCCTACTGAACTTAAACTACTCCTTGTTCCAAGAACCTCAATGTCTTTTGAGTCTACTTTTATTCCATCTACTTTAGAAGGTGTGAATTTACTATTCAAATTGTATCTCCTCCAAATGAAAAATGAATTAACCTTTTAGCATTGTTTGTTTACCAGGGACTTCATTAATGTCCACTTTCTCAGTTCAACTTTTTCATAAAAAAGTGTTAATACTTCACCCATATCCTCAAGATAGCCTTCTTTTCTCAAACTCTTTTTAGAGATACTTTGTATAAATCATTTCTCTTCTAAGAATACTGCATTCT